>NZ_AKFK01000050.1:0-263256 GCF_000272495.1 Methylobacterium sp. GXF4
CCGCAGCCGCGAGATCGCCGGCACGATCGAGCACCGGACCCAGGCCCTGCAGAATGTGATCGAGCAGGCGAGCCCGGCCATCGCCGACCTGATGGAGGCCCGCGAGCACCAGCTCGCCGAGGCGTTCGAGGCCCGCAGCGGCCAGCTCGAAGCCCTGTTCGCCCGGGCCCAGGCGGAGATCGACCGCCTGGTCGACGGCCGCAGCCGCGAGATCGCCGGGACGATCGAGCACCGGACCCAGGCCCTGCAGAGCGCGATCGAGCAGGCGAGCCCGGCCATCGCCGGCCTCCTCGAAGCGCGCGAGCACCAGTTCGCCGAGGCCTTCGAGACGCGCACCGGCCAGCTCCAGACCCTGTTCGAGCGGGCACAATCCAGCCTCGAGGTCTCCGTGGAGAACCGGGGCCGGGAGATCGCCATGGCGGTCCAGGCGCGCACGCAGGATCTGCGCAACCTCCTCGACGCGGCGCCCACGGGCGTGGCCGCCCTCCTGGACGCCCGGATCGAGACCCTGCGCGCGACCTTCGACGAGGCGCGCTCGGCGATCGAGGCGCTCGTCAACGAGCGCAGCCAGTCGCTGCTCGAGGCCGCCCAGGGCCGCACGGGCTCGCTGGTCGAGGCCTTCGACGCCCGGATCCGCGACCTGGACGGCGTCGTGGAAGGGCGCACCGCCGCCCTGGTGCAATCGGTGGAGGCCCAGAGCGAGGCGCTCGCCCGCGGGGTCGATGCCCGCGCCGACGCCTTCACCCAGCGCATCGACAGCCGGATGCGGTTGTTCGCGACGCTGGTCGCCCAGCGCGCCGAGACGCTGGCCAACGCCTTCGACGACCGCCACGATGCGTTCGCGGGTCTCATGGACGAGCGCACCGCCAGCCTGGTCGCGGCGCTCGACGAGCGGGCGCGGGCGCATGCGGAGCAGGTCGACGCGCACAACGCCGCCCTGGCCGAGACGCTCAGCCGGCGCGAGGCCGCTTTGGCGGGCCTGATCGACGCCCGCACCGAGGCTTTGGGGGCCGGCTTCGAGCGCCGGGCCACCGCCCTGGGCGCCCTGGTCGATGCCCGCGGCGAGGCCCTGTCGCGCCGTCTCGCGGAGAGCGCCGAGGCGCTGGTCCGCGCCATCGAGGAGAAGGGCGGGGCGCTGATCGCCAGCGTCGATGGCAGCGGCCGTGCGGTCGGGGACAGCCTGGAAGGGCATGTCGAGCGCCTGCGCTCCGCCATCGACGGGCCGATGCTCGACCTGTCGCGGGCCCTGGCCGACCGGGCCGATTCGATCGAGCGGGTGCTGATCGAGACCGGCGTGCCGCTCGCCGAGACCCTGCGGCTTCAGACCGAGGAACTGGCCGCGCAGTCGCGGGCCTCGGCCGAGCTGCTGCGCGCGGCCATCGACGACGGTGCCGGCCGCGCCCTCACCGAGCTGTTCGAGACCAACGACCGGCTCGGCCGGGAGCTGGGCGCCGTCCTCCAGCGGATCGAGGGTGCCAACGCGGCGCTCAGCGAGCTGGTCTCCGGAGCCGGCACCAATCTCGGCGCGATCGAGCAGGGACTGGCCGGCCGGGTCGAGCAGGTCCAGTCGGCCCTGCAGCGGATCGCCTCCGAGACCGGCCGCGCCACCGCGGGCGTCGCGGCCCAGGTCGAGGCTCTGCGCGAGGTCGCCAACACGGCGCTGCGCGAGGCGTCGGGCCTCGCCGAGACCCTCGACGGCCGCGGCCGCGCGCTCGGCGAGCAGACCTCCGTGCACGTGTCGGCGCTGGATCGGGCGGCCTCGTCGCTCGCCGAGATCGAGCAGCGGCTGGGGGCGACACTGTCGGGCCGCGAGGCGGCGCTCGCTGAGGCGCTGGCCGGCTTCGAGGCGCGCGCCAGCGCCCTGGAGCAGCAGGGCAACGCCCTGTCCGAGACCATCGAGCGGACGCTGCGGACCGCCGAGGAGCGCGCCCGCGCCGTCGGCGAGTCGCTGACGCGCTCGGCGGAGGGTGCGGGGGCTTCGGTCACCAGCGCCTTCGAGGGCCTGAAGGACAGCGCCGGGGCCGAGAGCGAGAAGGCGGCCCAGGGCGTGCGCCGGGCGATCGAGGAGGCGGCGCGGGAGATGCGCAGCGGCCTCGACGAGGCGCAGACCAAGTTCGGCGCCTCCGTCTCGTCCCTGCGGGACATGGCGGGCTCGATCCGCGGCGAACTCGACGCGACCCGCGCCGAACTCGCCCGGGGCGTCCTCGACCTGCCGCGGGAGACGCAGGATGCCACCGGCGAGATGCGCCGCGTGGTCGCCGATCAGATCAAGGCGCTCAACGAGCTGTCGGCCCTGGTGTCCCGGACCACGCGGTCGGTGGACGTCGCCCAGCCGCAGGCCCAGCGGCGGGTGGCGGAGGGCGGGTCCCGCGCCGCCGCGGCACCGCAGGCCAGCAGCGCTCCGGCTCCGTCCGCGCCGCCGGCTCAGGCTGCCCCGGCCCCGTCCCTGCCGACGGCGCCGGCCCGGGCCGCGACCGGTCCGGCCCGGATCGAGGCGCCGCGGCCCTCCGCGACCGCCCGCCCCGTCGCCATGACGGCCGGCGGTGCCAAGCGCGGCTGGCTGTCCGACCTGCTGACCCGCGCGTCCCTGGACGAGGACGACGATGCCGAGCCGGCGGCCACCAATGCCGCCGCCCCGGCCCCGTCGGGCCGCCCGTCCCAGCCGCAGGCGCCGTCCCAGGCCCCTGCCGAGACCGGACGGATCGCCCTCGATACGATCTCGACCGACATCGCCCGGATGATCGAGCACCGGACCGTGGTCGACCTGTGGGAGCGCTACCGCCGCGGCGAGCCGAACCTGTTCGACCCGCGCATCTACACCCCGCAGGGCCGGACCACCTTCGCGGAGATCCAGCGCCGCTACCGCTCGGACGCGGAGTTCCGCCGCAGCGTCGACCGCTACGTGGGTGAGTTCGAGCGGCTGCTCGGCGACGTGGTCAAGAACGACAGCGACGCCAAGCGGACCGACGCCTACCTCACCTCGGAGACCGGCAAGGTCTACACGATGCTGGCCCATGCCAGCGGGCGGTTCGACGGAGCGTAGGACGACGGCCGGCGCGGGCGCTCCGAGAGCCCCGCGCCGGCGAGACCCGGTCAGCGCCGGCCTGACCGGGCGATGACGACCGCATGATTGTTCCGGCCACAGGACATCCCACCCACCCCCTCATCCTGAGGTGCCGCAGCGCAGCGGAGGCCTCGAAGGAGACCTCCAGAACGCACCGCGATCCCTGGAGGGCTCCTTCGAGGCCCGCTGGCGCGGGCACCTCAGGATGAGGGCTTTGGAGGGACAGATCGGGTGGGCGGCCCCCTACAGGAGGCCGAGGCCGACCAGCTCGCGGCGCAGCGCCTCGGGCATCTCGGCGAGGTCGCCCGATTGTCCGGCTCCGAGATCGGCCGGCGCGTCGCGCCCCGTGAGATACCGCCAGCCCTGGAACGGGCGGCAGGGCCGGGGCGTCACCGGAATCAGGCGCGGGTCGAAGACCAGCCGGCAGCGCGGGATGCCGTCCTCGCCGGTCAGCTTCTCGATCGCGGTGATCGCCTGCCGGCAGGACAGGGTCCCGCGGATCACCCAGTAGATCGAGCCCTTTCCGGCGATCTCGCGGTGGCGCTTGGGCAGGGTGCGGGTGACGTGGAACGGGTCGGCCGGCCGGCCGTCGCGCAACGCCTCGTCCCGGTACCGTTCCTGACGGGCTTCGAGGTCGGCGATGGAGGCGGGTCCGACGCAGAGCTTGATCAGGTTCAGGGCCACGGGGTTTTCGTCTCACGACCCTCGGCGGGCGGGGGCCCCTGATAGCAGGGCCGCTCCGCGCCGTCAGGCGAACAGGGCGAGCCGCTGCTCCGGCGGCAGCGCGTCGATCGCGGCGAAGCTCAGGATCGGCCCGTCCGGTTCGGCGGCGGGCTCGGGGGAGGCCGCCACGAGGTCGGCCCAATCCTCCGCCGGCGCGGCATCCGCAGATCCGTCCTCGGCATCAGCGTCGTCGTCGAGCCCGTCCGGGTCGGCCGTCTCGACCGTCTCGGACCCATCCCCGTCCGAGACCGGCACGAACACGATATCCTCGTGGAGCGGCGGGCTTCCGGGCTGGGCGACGAGGGCGGCGGCCGTGACGGCCGGAACCTCCATGGCGATGTAGCGGTCGATGTCGCTCTGGCAGAGGTCGGAGGGTTGGGCCTGCGGGCCGGCGCCCGCGGCCGGATCGCCCGGCATCGGCGGGATCGGTTCGGCGGCGCTGCCCCAGATCGCGATCATCGAGGCCAGCCGGTCCTCGAGATAGCGCAGGGTGTAGACGATCCGGGCGGTGCGCTGGGCGGTGAGGTCCTGGAACGAGCAGGCGGTGTAGATCGCGGTCGCGTGCCGATCGAGGGCGTCGCAGGTCGTGGCATCGGCGCCGCGCTCGCGCAGGGTCCAGGCCGCCTCCTGGATCGCCTCGGCCGAGCCGAGGATGTCGGAGGTCGCCTGCTCGGTCTCGCGCACGATCGCGTCCAGCGCCAGCGAAGCCTGCGTCAGGCGGGTCGGCTCGTTGTCGCGGGCGCTGATCGCGGCGATCTCGGCCTTGGTCTGGCTGATCGCCGCGGCCATCTCGACAAGGTTGCCGTGCAGCTGCCCGACGGTCTGCTGATCCCGGTCGGCGGTCACCGCGTGTTCGAGCCGGCGCATGGCCCCGAGCAGCATCTCGGTCTCGGCGGCGCGGTGGCGGCGGGCATATTCGGCCAGGAACCAGCGCCCGCGCTCGCTGAGGCACATGGTCGCCTCGATCGCCTCGTACTCGGCGAGGGCGCCTGCAGGGGCTGAACCGGACATGGGATCCCTCCGAACCCGAAAGGCCGGCGCGGCGACGGCCGGCACAAGGCGCGACCCGGAGGCCGGCAAATTGACAGGGAGGGTTTAACGGGCGCTTACGGCGCACAGGTCCGAGAGCATCCTCCGCCTCCCATTCGGGAACCCCCATCCTTGCATCGCCCGTCCGGCCCGGCGCGCCTGTCGCTGCTCTACGCCGTCGTCTTCACCGAGATCGGCATCGCGATGCCGTTCATGCCGATCTGGCTCGACGGCCTCGGCCTCGATGCCGGGGTGATCGGCGTGCTCCTGGCCCTGCCGATCGCGACCCGGATCGTCGCGACGGCGCCGCTGATGAGCCTGCTCGACCGGGGGCTGGGCCCGCGCCGGCTGATCCTGCTCGGCAGCCTCGCCCTCAGCCTGACCTACGCGCTGATGCCGGGGGCCGCCGGGATCGGCTGGCCCCTGCTCGCGCTGCTGATCCTGCTCAACGCGGTGGCCGGCGCGCCGCTGGTCCCCTGCATCGATTACCTGACGCTCGCGGCCGTGCGCCGGGACGCCCGCCTGGTCTACGCCCGGATCCGGATGGCCGGCTCCATCGCGTTCCTGCTGGCCAACCTGGCGGGGGGATTCCTGCTCTCGGCGCTGGGCGGGCAACTCGCGGTGCCGCTGCTGCTCACCGGCCTCGCCCTGGCGGCGGGCCTCGTGGCCTGGCGCAGCCGGTCGGTCGTGGCCCTGCCGCAGGTGCCGACCGGCGCCGACCGGCCGCGCCTGCCGCTCAAGCTCTGGCTCTGCATCGGCGCCGCGGCGGCGATCCAGGCGAGCCACGGGGCGATCTACGGGTTCGGCAGCATCTACTGGACGAGCCAGGGCATCGGGCCGGTCTGGGTGGGCTCGCTCTGGGCCACCGGGGTGCTGTCCGAGATCGCGCTGTTTGCCGGAATCACCGCCCTGCCCGCGTCCTGGCGGAGTCCGGTGCGTCTCCTGACCCTCGGCGCCGGCGCCGCGATCCTGCGGGCGATCGGCATGTACCTGGTCGGCGACCACCTGGCCGCGCTGGTACCGCTCCAGGGCCTGCACGGCCTGACCTTCGGGGCGACGCAGCTCGGCGCGATGGCGGCGGTCTCGGCCTTCGCCCCGGAGGGCGCGCGCGGGCGGGCGCAGGGCACGCTCAGCGCCGTCAATGCCGGCATCTCCGTGGTCGCGACCCTGGCGAGCGGTCTGGCCTACCGGGCCGGCGGCCCCCTCGCCTTCCTGCTGATGGCGCCGCTCGCCGCCGGCGGCCTGGCCCTGGCGCGCGCCTCCGGCCGCGCCGATCGGCTGACGTTGGACACGGATCGTCAACCGTAATGTCGACATAACCCCACGGCAGGGTGGTGCCTCAATCGAGGAGTGAAGGTCTTGCTGAGCGAGGGCATGGTTCCCGGCGCGTCGCTGCGGGACCGGCCGGCCGACGGCCGGTTGGCGCTCGACGGGCGCTGGACCGCCGACCAGGCGCCGACCGTCGAGGCGAATGCGGCGCGTCTGCTGGCGGCCGGGCGGGCCGGTCCCGTGGCGGCCGATCTCTCCGGGATCGAGCGCCTGGACACGCTGGGCGCCTGGGTGCTCGAGCGGACCCGCGCCGAGATCGAGCAGTCCGGGGGCAGGCTGACCTATGTCGGCGTGCGGCCCGAGCACCGCACCCTGCTGGGCGAGGTGCGCCTGCGCGAGCCGGATTCCGCGCCGACGGCCCGGCCCGGCCTGATCCTCGGCGCCCTCGACACGATCGGCCGCGAGACCGTGCGGGGCGGGCGCGAATTCGTCACCGCCCTCGCCTTCCTGGGCGAGGTGATCGCCGCCTGCGGGCGCGTGGCCCTGCGGCCGGGCACGTTCCGGGGCACGGCGCTCGTCAACCAGATCCAGCAGGTGGCGTTCAACGGCACGCCGATCATCGTGCTGATCTCGTTCCTGGTCGGCGGCATCGTCGCCCAGCAGGGCATCTTCCAGCTCCAGCGCTTCGGCGCCCAGACCTTCGTGGTCAACCTGATCGGCCTGCTGATCCTGCGCGAGATGGGCGTGCTGCTCACCTCGATCATGGTGGCGGGCCGGTCCGGCTCGGCGATCACCGCCGAGATCGGCTCGATGCGCATGCGCGAGGAGGTCGACGCCCTGCGGGTCATGGGCCTCGATCCCGTCGAGATCCTGATCGTGCCGCGGGTCCTGGCCCTGATGGTCGGCCTGCCGATGCTGACCCTGATCGGCGACCTGGCGGCGCTCACCGGCGGCGGCCTCACCGCCATGCTGTATGGCGGCCTGACGCTCGATCAGTTCCTGGTCCGGCTCCAGGCGGCGGTGGGCGTGCACCACGTCATGGTCGGGCTGATCAAGGCGCCGTTCATGGCGCTGATCATCGGGATCCTCGCCACGATCGAGGGCTTCGCCGTGGAGGGCTCGGCCGAATCGCTGGGCCGCCACGTCACCGCCTCAGTCGTGAAGTCCATCTTCATGGTCATCGTCCTCGATGGATTGTTCGCGGTGTTCTTCGCCGCGATCGATTTCTGAGCCCGTCCTGATGATCGCCCCCGCCATGCCCGAGACCGAAGCCGGCCCCGCGCCCATCATCCGGGTGCGCGACCTCGTGGTCGGCTTCCGGGACCGCAACATCCTGAAAGGTCTGAACCTCGACATCCGGGCCGGTGAGATCATGGGCTTCGTCGGGCCCTCGGGCCAGGGCAAGTCGGTGCTCACCCGGACGATCCTCGGCCTCACGCCCAAGCGCGCGGGCACGATCGAGGTGTTCGGCCGCGACGTCGACGGCATGACCTATGCCGAGCGGCGGCGGATGGAGCAGCGCTGGGGCGTGCTGTTCCAGCAGGGCGCCCTGTTCTCGGCGCTCACCGTCAAGCAGAACATCCAGGTGCCGATGCGCGAGCACCTGAACCTGTCCGAGCGCCTGCTCGACGAGTTCGCCCGGCTCAAGATCGAGATGGTCGGCCTCAAGCCGGACGCCGCCGACAAGCTGCCCTCGGAGCTGTCCGGCGGCATGATCAAGCGCGCGGCCCTCGCCCGCTCCCTGGCGCTCGATCCCGAGATCCTGTTCCTGGACGAGCCGACCTCGGGTCTCGACCCGATCGGCGCGGGGGAGTTCGACGACCTCGTCTCCACCCTGAAGGAGACGCTGGGCCTGACCGTGTTCATGGTCACCCACGACCTCGACAGCCTCTACACCGCCTGCGACCGCATCGCGGCGCTCGGCGACGGCCAGATCATCGCCGCCGGCACGATCGAGGAGATGCTGGCGAGCGACCATCCCTGGTTGCGCTCGTATTTCCACGGCAAGCGCGCCCGCGCCCTCACCACCGGCGTGCCGGCGCATGCCTGACCGTCCCCTCCCCCTGATCCCGTCCCGGTCCCGCCCGGGACCGTGGACCCGCAGCTCGGCCCGATCCTGTTCGCCGAGCGGAACCGCAGGCTGACCGCATGGAAACCCGCGCGAACTACGCCCTCATCGGGGCCTTCACCCTCGCCGTCATCCTGGCGGGCTTCGGCACCGTGCTGTGGCTCTCCGGCGGCTCGTCGCGGCAGGTCAGCCAGACCGTCCGCATCGTGTTCTCCGGCTCGGTCGGCGGCCTCTCCCGCGGATCCAGCGTGAACTTCAACGGCATCAAGGTCGGCGAGGTCACCGATATCCGCCTCGCCCCACAGGATCCCCGCCGGGTGCTGGCCCAGATCAAGGTCGATCCCTCGACGCCGCTCCGGGCCGATACCCGCGCGCGCCTCGATTCGGCGATGCTGACCGGCGTCTCGGTGATCTCCCTGTCGGGCGGCAACGCCGACGCGCCGGTGCTCACGCCCATGGCCAATGGCGAGCCGCCGACGATCTTCGCCGATTCCTCCGACATGCAGGACATGATGGCGCTCGCCCGCCAGGTGGCGCAGCGGGCCGACGACATGCTGGCCCGGCTGGACCGGATCGTGGCCGGCAACGAGGGCGCGATCAATCGCGCGCTCACCAATGTCGAGTCCTTCTCGAAGACGCTCGCCGATGTCGGCCCCAACATCGCGACCCTGGTCAAGGCGGTGGACGGGGTGAAGCTCGGCCACGTGATCGACAACGCCGACCGGTTCTCGGCGGCCCTGTCCAAGTCGAGCCCCGACATCGAGGGGGCGGTGCACGATGCCCGCTCCCTGGCGGCCAAGCTCAACGCCTCGGCCGACAAGATCGACGGGGTGCTCAACGGCGCCCAGAGCTTCCTCGGCTCCGCCGCCGGCCAGGAGGGCTCCAGCACCTTCGCGGAGATCCGGGCCGCCGCGGTCTCGGTGCGCGACGCCGGCAAGGCGTTCCGCACCATGTCGGAGAATCTCGACAAGCGCACCGCCAGCATGTCGACCAATTTCGGCCGGCTCAGCGGCACCGGCCGCCGGGAGGTGGAGGCCCTGTCCGGGGACGGCCAGCGCACCCTCAACACCCTGAACCGGACCGTGCGCAGCCTGGAGCGCGACCCGAGCCAGGTGATCTTCGGCGGCAAGCCGTCGTTGCCCGAATACAACGGCGGCCGCTGAAATCGTCCGCTGCCGGGTCGATGTGTTCCGGCGCACGGCACGGATACAGGCCAGGGATAGTTTCTGCGGCATAGCTTATACAGCTCTGCCGCTCGCCGGCGGGGTTTCTCAGGTTGTGCGTATGGCCCGCTCGTCCCACCTCCTCGCCGCCGCCTTGCTCGCTGCCCTGCTGGGCGGCTGCGGTGGCGGCGCGGCACCGCTGACCTTCGACCTCGCGGCTTTGCCCTCGGCCGGGCGACCGGTCTCGGCCGGCCGCTCCATCGCGGTCTCGGAGCCGGTGGGCATTCAGCCCTTCGAGGCCGACCGGATCATCGTGCGCGAATCGGGCGGCGCCCTCGCCTTCCTGGGCGGCGGCCAATGGGCCGACCGGCTGCCGCGGCTGATCCAGACCCGCCTCCTCCAGAGCCTGGAGAATTCCGGCCGGCTCCGCTCGGTCAGCCGGCCCGGCGACAAGGTCGTGGCCGATTACCAGCTGATCAGCGAGATCCGCGCCTTCGACATCCAGGCGACGACCGGGGAAGCGGTGGTCGACCTCTCGCTGAAGCTCGTGGCCGACGGCACCGGCAAGGTGACCGCCGCCCGGATCTTCACCGCCCGCGTGCCGGTGGCCAAGATCGACGCCGGCAACGGCGCCCGCGCCCTTGATCAGGCGCTGACCACCGTGCTGGCCGACGTGGTGCGCTGGGTGAATACCGGGCGCTGAGGGCTCCGCGCGAAGACACGGGAGCTCACCTCCGGAAGCCGGCGCGCCGGCTGAGGTCGGCGGCGGCGCGAGGCGTCGGCCTGCGCCGCCGATCAATCTGAGGGACGCGCGCCGCGGATCGATGGTCCCTGCCGCTCGGACGGAAGCACGTCAGGTGAGCGCGCCGAAACGGGCGGGGCACGCAATAGGCCGGCCAAAGCTCTGCCTCCGATTGTGCACATGTGTACTTTGCAAACTTTATGGTTGCAGCTTGCAACAATCGCGGCCATAGGGCGGCCGCGATGCAGACCATCTTCTCGACGGACGGGGTTTTACCGAAAGATCGGTTTCGCAGCTGGCGGGATGTTTGCGAAGATCGCCTCGTCCCGATGGCGCAGAACTGCCTGGGCGAGGAGCCGTTCGACGCGACGATCGACGGCGTCAGTATCGGCGGTCTGGACTTCACGAAGTTCGCGCTGCGCAATCTCCGCGCGGCGACGACACCGCGGACGCTCCGGCACGAAAATCACAAGACCGATCATCTCTTCATGAGCATGGTGCTGACCGGCACCGTGCGCTCGGACCAGAACGATCGATCGAGCACGGACACGGCCGGCGATTTCGCGATCCGGGACACGAACACGCCCTGGACGATCGAGCACAACGGCTACAGCGAGGTGCTGGCCATCGCGATCCCGCGCGAGCGGTTGGAGGGCGTGCTGGGCCCCGCCCGGATCTTCGCCGGCCTGACCGTCGGCGGCGGATTGCCGGTCACGACCCTGACCCGCTCGTTCCTGTCCAACCTCCTGCGCGAGGGGAACCGGCTGCCCGCTCACGTGGCCGAGCGCATGGTCGGGGTGGGAATCGATCTCGTCGTCGCCAGCCTGGCCGAGCGCATGGCGCAGGAGGTGCCCCGGCCGGTTCACGGCAGCGTCGTGGTCCAGCGCGCCAAGGCCTATATCGAGGCCAACCTCCACGACCAGACGCTGGATCCGTCCCACCTCGCGGCCGCGACCGGCGTGTCGCTGCGGCGCCTTCAGGAGCTGTTCCACGAGCGCGGACAGCACATCTCCGACTGGATCTGGCACCGCCGTCTGAGCGTTGCGGCCAACCGCCTGGCCGATCCCGGATACATCGACATGCCGCTCGGCACCCTGGCCTATGCGTGCGGCTTCGCCAGCCAGGCTCATTTCTCCCGCCGCTTCAAGGAGCGCTACGGCCTGAGCCCGCGCGACTATCGCCACCGCGCGCTGTCGGAAGCGGTCGCCTGCTAGGGCCCGGAACGGGATCGCTCCGTCGCGGTGCCGATCGGGGCCGCCCGCATGCACCGTGAATCCGCGGTCGGCTGCGAGCCGGCCCTTGAACAACCTGAGCCGTCTCGGTAATCCTGGCCGCACATCAAGAGTCGGGCCGACACCCGACGCCAACCTGCCGATCCGGGCAAGGTGGCGCTCCGCAAGGAGGATGTGGCCGAGCCGGCAACCAAGCGGATCAAGCCACGGAGGTCGGCCCCGGAAGACAGGGACGACGCACCGTGCCGATCAAGATCCCCGACGATCTCCCCGCAGCCCGCGCCCTGGAGGCCGAAGGCGTCGTGGTGATGCGCGAGACCGACGCGGTCCGTCAGGACATCCGGCCGCTGCGGATCGGCCTGCTCAACCTGATGCCCAACAAGATCAGCACCGAGACGCAGGTCGCCCGCCTGCTCGGTTCGAGCCCGCTCCAGGTCGAGCTGACCCTGGTCCGGATGACCGACCATGTCGCCCGCAACACCCCCGCCGAACACATGGATGCGTTCTATCGGCCCTGGAGCGATGTCCGGGAGGAGCGGTTCGACGGCTTCATCGTCACGGGAGCCCCGGTCGAGCGTCTGCCCTTCGAGGCGGTGCGATACTGGGCCGAGCTGTGTCGCGTGTTCGACTGGACGCGCTCGAACGTCCATAGCTGTCTGACGATCTGCTGGGCGGCGCAGGCGGCCGTCTACCACTTCTACGGAATCCCGAAGCGGACGCTCCCGCACAAGGCGTTCGGCGTGTTCCGCCACCGGAATCACGCCCCGGCCTCACCCTATCTACGCGGCTTCTCGGACGAGTTCTGCGTCCCGGTTTCCCGCTGGACGGAGGTGCGCCGGGAGGACATCCCGGACGGAAGCGGCCTGTCCATCCTGGCCGACAGCCCGGAGACCGGCCTGTGCCTCCTGAGCGATCCGGATCGCCGGTCGCTCCACATGTTCAATCACCTGGAATACGATACGGCCACGCTCGCCGACGAGTACATCCGCGATGCCGGCGCGGCGGTGCCGGCCCATTACTTCCCCGACGACGACCCGTCGAAGCCGCCGCGCAATTCCTGGCGGAGCCACGCGCACCTGCTGTTCGGCAACTGGATCAGCGAGATCTATCGGACCACGCCGTTCGACCCGGCCCGGATCGGTGAGGCCGAGAGCCTCACTCCATCACGGCCGCCTTCATGATCACCACCATGGTGGCCCGGGCGGGGCCTTCGATGCAGCGCACGAGGTGGGGGCGGTCGCAGCGGTAGCGCAGGGTCTCGCCGGTCCGGGCCCGCTGCACGCTGCCGCCGATCTCGACCTCGAACGCGCCCTCGGCGACCGAGAGCGATTCGACCGAGCCGCGCTGGTGCGGGTCCGAATCGAGGACGCCGCCGAGATCGGCCGTGACCTCGTACCATTGCAGCCACTCGATCGTCTTGATCCAGCCGATGATCGCCAGCCGGACCTTGCCGTCCTCCGAGACCAGGATCGGCGTATCCGCCCGGGAGGTCTTCTCGATGAACGGCTCCTCGTCGCCGGCCGCCAGCACCCGGTCGATCGACACATCGAGGGCCTGGGAGAGGCGCCAGATCGTCGCCAGCGTCGGGTTGGTCTCGTTGCGCTCGATCTGGCTGATGATCGATTTCGCCACGCCCGATTGCTCGGCGAGCTCCGACAGCGAGAGGTTGTAGGCCTTGCGCAGGCGCTGGATCGTCTTGCCGAGCTGGCCGGAGAGCACCTGCGCCCCGGTCAGCAGGTCGCGTCCGCGCGCCCTGTCGGGCCGTTCCGCCTGATCCTGCATCGTCACCGGTCCACCTAGGCCGTTCCGTTATCCGAACGATCGTGCGCTTCTTCAAACGCAATCGCCGCCCGGGCGCAAGGCGGCCACCCCCCTGAAGTCAGGGCCAGATCGCGTGAAAGTGGTGGACCGGGCCGTGGCCGGAGCCGATCGCCAGCCGGTCCGCGGCGTTGAGGGCCGCCGTCAGGTAATCCTTGGCCAGCGTCACCGCCGCCGGCAGCTCCAGGCCCCGGGCGAGGCCCGCCGCGATCGCCGAGGAGAGGGTGCAGCCGGTGCCGTGGGTATTCTGCGTGGTGAGCCGCGGCGCCGCGAAGGTCTGGGCGTGCCCGTCGGCGGTCACGAGGTGGTCAACGCTCATGGCGCCGTGCCCGTGGCCGCCCTTGATCAGCACGGCGCGGGCGCCCAAAGCCACCAGCCGCC
The DNA here is from genome assembly GCF_000272495.1 of Methylobacterium sp. GXF4. Taxonomy (NCBI): domain Bacteria; kingdom Pseudomonadati; phylum Pseudomonadota; class Alphaproteobacteria; order Hyphomicrobiales; family Methylobacteriaceae; genus Methylobacterium; species Methylobacterium sp. GXF4. The sequence goes on from NZ_AKFK01000050.1 coordinate 13,490, forward strand.
GGGCCTGGGACGCCGCGCCGGCCTCGTCCTCGGCCACCGCCTCGCCGAGCAGCACCGCCGCCTCCGGCAGGTTGGGGGTGATCAGGTCGGCGCGCGTCAGCAGCCTGTCCCGGAGCGCCGCCACGGCGTCCTCCGAGATCAGCCGGTCGCCGCTGGTGGCGACCATCACGGGGTCGAGGACCACCGGGATCGTCCCGGCCTGCCGCGCCAGCCCGTCGGCGACCGCGTCGATCACCGCGATCTGCGACAGCATGCCGATCTTCACCGCGTCGACCGCGAGGTCGGAGAAGACGCTGTCGATCTGTTGGGCCACGAACGCGGCCGGCACGTCGTGGATGCCCTGGACCCCCCGTGTGTTCTGGGCGGTGAGCGCGGTGATCACGCTCGCGCCGTAGACGCCGAGGGCCGAGAAGGTCTTGAGGTCGGCCTGGATGCCGGCCCCGCCGCCGGAATCCGAGCCCGCAATGGTGACCGCGATGGGGCTGGCGCCGCTCATCGGGCGGCGCCCCGCGCTGCCAGGGCCGCATCGATGGCCGCGCGCAGCTCCCGGGCGCGCTGCCGCACCGGCTCCGTCCCGAACAGGGCGGTGATCACCGCGACGCCGTCCGCCCCGGCGCCGATCACGTCGGCGGCGTTGTGCAGGCCGATCCCCGCGATGGCGCCGAGCGGCAGGCTCGCGCCCCGGGCGAGCCGCGCCCGGAAGGCGATGCGGGCGAAGCCGTCGAGGCCGACCGGCGGGTCGGGATTGTCCTTGCTGGTCGTGGCGAAGACGCCGCCGATACAGGCGTAGTCGACCGGGAGCCGGTACAGCTCGTCGGCCTGGGCGGCGGTCTTCACGGTCAACCCGATGATCGCCCCCTCCCCCAGGAGGCGGCGCGCCTCGGCCGGGTGGAGGTCGCTCTGGCCGAGATGGACGCCGTCCGCGCCCGCCGCCAGGGCCAGGTCGACCCGGTCGTTGACCAGCACCGGCACCCGCCCCCCGACGGCGGCCTGGATCGCCCGGATCCGCGCGAGCGCCGCGCGGGCATCCGGAATGTCCTTCTCGCGGTACTGGAGCAGGGTCGCGCCGCCCGTCACCGCATCGGCGGCGAGCCGGGCCAGATGGTCGCCGTCCGCGCCGCAGACGCCGACATCGAGGAGACCGTAGAGCCGCAGATCGACGGGCCGGCTCCCGGCCGTCGCGGAGATCGCGCTCGCTGCCATCGTGGTCGCCTGCCCCCGCCCCGACCGGCCCCGCGCCGGCACCTCTCGGGCGGCCCTGTTTGGGCAGCCGCGGTCGCGTTGGCAAGCGCGCCGCCGGACTGGCCGCCCCCCGGATCGCGTCTGCCAGGCGGCCCCCGTCGCCCAGTCCATCGGCCGGGATCCCGTTGCGCGCGGAGACGACGGTCCCGGACCCGGAAACCGGATCACACCGCCGCGTTGACGCGCCACGATCCTGTGCCCCTATAGGGGCTCATCCGATCCGGGATTCCGCGCCCGGCGGCGGAGGCGTTCGAGGGACGATGACGGTCGGTGAGGCGCAGACGGGTGCGGGCGGGGCACAGGCCCTGCCGGAGCGCTCCTCCGTGGGCCTCGTCGCTGTGATCGTCGCGGCGACCAAGGGCGAGCCGCGCGCCCTGACCATCCGGGTGCCGGACCAGGCCCCGGGTCGCGGCGACGGCCTGCCGGCCGGGCCGCTCGTGCCCGAGCACGCCACCCTGGAGCGCGGCCTGCGCGCCTGGGTGGAGCGCCAGACCCACCAGCGCCTCGGCTATGTCGAGCAGCTCTACACCTTCGGCGACCGCGACCGCTCCGGCGGGGAGGAGGCGCCGGAGGCGCACGCGCTCTCGGTGGCCTATCTCGCCCTGGTCCGCGAGGAGCGCCCGGCCGGCCTCGCCGAGGCGGCGTGGCAGAACTGGTACCGCTACCTCCCGTACGAGGATTTCCGCAACGGCCGCCCGCCCCAGCTCGACGCGATCGAGGCGCGGCTCGCGGCCTGGGCGGCCGAGCCCGCGGATTGCGCGATCCGCACCCGCCGCCACGACCGTCTGGGCCTCACCTTCGGGATGAACGGCGGCACCTGGAACGAGGAGCGCGTGCTCGAGCGCTACGAATTGCTGTTCGAGGCCGGCCTGATCCCGGAAGCGCGGGGCAATGCCGGGCCGGCGGTGCCGAACGACCCGACCGGCGTGCCCATGGCCTTCGACCACCGCCGGGTCCTGGCGACCGCGATCAGCCGCCTGCGCGGCAAGATCAAGTATCGCCCGGTGGTGTTCGAGCTGATGCCCCCGGCCTTCACCCTGCTCCAGCTCCAGCGCACCGTCGAGGCGCTGTCGGGCACGCAGTTGCACAAGCAGAACTTCCGGCGCCTCGTGGCCCAGCAGGGACTGGTGGAGGAGACCGAAGCCCTCACCAGCGGCACCGCCGGCCGGCCTGCGCGGCTGGTGCGCTTCCGTCGGGAAGTCCTGCTTGAGCGGCCAGCCCCGGGGCTGCGGCTGCCGTCGCGGCGGGTGGGGTAAGGCCGGCCCGTCCCGCCGGGCGACCCGGCGCTGCAATCCGCCCCCGACAAGCAATCCTGTTATTGAATATTCCCATAAGGCCGAATAGTAGAATGGGGCGCTGCGATTCTCGGCCATCCAGGGTCAAGACTTGCGCGGCTGCATTCGATACAGTCTTCGGCGCGAACAGCATCCCGGGCGGTCGAGTCGCGAACGGATCGCAATGAGCCAGAACGCCAAACGGTCGAGCGCCGTGGAATGGTCGGTTCCGGAACGCCGGCTGGCCGCGATCTTCGCCGCCGACATCGCCGGCTATTCCAAGGCCATGCATGCCGACGAGAGCGGCGCCATGCGGGCGCTCCAGGCCATGCGGGAGGTCGTCGACCGCCTCATCCTGGCGCGGCGCGGGCGGATCGCGAACACGGCCGGGGACAGCGTGCTGGCCGAGTTCGCCTCCGTGACGGACGCCGTCTGCTGCGCCGTCGCGATCCAGCAGGCGCTCGCCGCGGCCGAGGGCGATGCCGGGCGGTTCCGCCTGCGCATCGGGATCCATCTCGGCGACATCATGGTCCATGGCGGGGATATCTTCGGAGACGGCGTCAACATCGCCGCGCGCCTGCAGGCCGCCGCCGATCCCGGCGCGTTGCGGCTCTCGGAAGCCGCCTATCTCCAGGTGCGCGGCCTTCCCGAGATCCGGTTCCTCGACCTCGGCCCGCAGCGGCTGAAGAACATCACGCGACCCTTGCGGGTCTATGCCGTGCCGCCGCCGGACGGGCGGACGTCGCGCGCCGTCCAGGTCCGCCGGGCCCGGGCAGCCCTCCGGCCGACGCTCGGCGCCGCGGCGGTGCTGGCCGCGGGCGCGGCAGGATTGACTGTCGCCTGGCCGTACCTCGCCGGATCCGAGCGGGCGGCCGAGCTCCGCGAGCCGACCGTGCGCCCCCGGCTGTCGCTCGTCGTCCTGCCGCTCACGAACCAGAGCGGCGACGCGGACCAGGATTACCTCGCCGAGCAGCTCGCCGAGGATCTCTCCGCCGACCTCGCCCGCGCACCGGGCACCTTCGTCATCGCGCACGGCACCGCCCAATCCTACCGGGGGCGGCAGGCCGAGCCGCGGGCGATCGGGCGCGAGCTCGGTGTGCGCTACGTCGTGCAGGGGAGCCTGCGGCAGAGTGCCGAGCAGGTCCGCTTCGCCGTGCAGCTCACCGATGTCGAGACCGGCGCCTCCCTCTGGGCGGACCGCTACGACGGGCCGCGCGCGGCAGTCGGGGCCGCCCAGGACGTCCTCGTCGCGCAGGTCGGCCGGGCGCTCGGCGTGCGCCTGCTGGAGGCCGCGACCCACGCCCGGGCCGGGCAGCCGGCCGACGCGGTGGATCTGGTCATGCGCGGCCAGGCGCTGCTCAACCGGCCCTTCGCGCGGGACAATCACGCCCAGGCCCGACCCCTGTTCGAGCGGGCGCTCGGCCTCGACCCGATGAACACCGATGCGCGGCTCGGTCTCGCCGAGGTGCTGGTCGACGGGGTGCTGAACGGCTGGACGACGGAGCGGACGGCGGACCTCGATACGGCCGAGCAGGCCATCGCCTCCGTGCTGCAGGGCGACCCGACGCATCCGTTCGCCCATTACCTGCGCGGCGAGACCCTGCGCGCCCGCTCCCGCTACGCGGAGGCGCTCGCCGCCTTCGACCGGGTCCTGACCCTGAACCCGAGCTTCGCGCGGGCCTACGCCTATCGCGGGTTGATCCAGATCTTCCTGGGCCGGGCCGAGCGGACGGAGGCCGACATCGCGGCCGCGATCCGCCTCAGCCCGCGCGATCCGCTGCTCGGCGCCTGGCTGGCGCGGGACGGGTTGGCGAAGCTCCATCTCGGGCAGGATCAGGAGGCGATCGAGCCGCTGCGCCGGGCGGCGGCCGTGAACCCGCTCTTCGACTTCCCCCATCTCTATCTCGCCTGCGCCTTCGCCCGGCTCGACCGCGACGAGGAGGCCCGGGCGTCCCTGGCCGAGTTCCTCCGGCTCCGGCCCGGCTACAGCCTCGCCCGCTACCGTAGCCTGACCTCCACGGACCCGACCTTCCTCGCCCAGCGCGAGCGTATCTATGACGGGCTCCGGCGCGCGGGGCTGCCGGAGCAGTGAGGGGCCAGGCCGGGGATGCCGGAGCGTCAGGCGGGCATCAGGCTCTCGGGTGAGGGCCGCGCGGCGCGCCACAGCCAGAGGGCGGTCAGCACCAGCAGCACGGTGGCGACGGCGCCGGTGCAGTCCAGCGCGTCCCAGCTGGCCCGGCGGCCGGGGCCGAGGAGGCGCACCAGAACCGGGCCGACGATCTGCCCGGCCGCGAAGGCGGCGGTCATGCGGGCGAGGAGCGGCGTCGGGTTGTCGGGCCGCGCCTCGCGCGCGAGCTGAAGGCCTGCCATGGTGGCGACCATGAAGGTGCCGCCCACCAGGATCGCCGAGGCCGCGACCGCCCAGAGGGCGTGGGCGGCCAGGGGCAGGCCGGTGCCGAGCGCCATGACGCCCTGCGCCGCCGCCCAGAGGCGCTGGCGCGGCACGCGCTTCGACCAGCGGGCCACGGCCGCGACCGACAGGGCGGCGGCGAGGCCGAACAGCGGCCAGGTCAGGCCGAACACGCGAGGGTCGGAGGCCAGCTCGCGGGCCATGGCGGGCAGGAATGTCGCCGGCACGATGTAGCCGAACCCGAAGACGCCGTAGCACAGGACCAGGGCCGCCTGGCCGTTCCGGGGGCGCCGGACGACGGCGGCGGCCTCGCGCTCCCCGATCCCGGCCGCTTCCGTACCCTGCCCCCGGGACAGGGACCAGACCAGCAGGGCGCCGAGCCCGGCGACCAGCCCCAGCTCGAGCCACAGCCGGGACGCCGGCTGGATCCCGCCGAGCCAGGCCAGCGTGCCGGCGAGCGCGATGCCTGAGCCGACGCCGGTATAGATCCAGGCGCCAAGCGCGCCGACCCGGCGCCGGGCGAGCTCGGCCAGGCACCAGCCGCTGGCGCAGACCAGGGCCCAGGCGCTGAACACGCCGGCCAGGGCCCGCAGCCCGGCCCCGAGAGCGGCCGGCGCGTCGTGGCCGACCGCCGCCATCGCCATCGTGGTGAGCGCCACGCCGGCCAGGCTCAGGAGCAGCCCTCGCCGCGGATTGCCGGCGAACCACGAGGCCGTCAGGGCGCCGACCAGATACCCGCCGTAGTTCGCCGCGGCCCATTCCGCCCCCGCGGCGGCCGTGAGGGTGCCGTCGCGCATCATCAGCGGCATCAGGGGCGTGAACGCGAAGCGCCCGATGCCCATGGCGACCGCTAGCGCGACGAGGCCGCTGGCGACGACCGGCCAGGGTGCGTGTTCGGAATCGGTCGGGGCGGGCGGGAGCGTGCTCATGGCGGCACCCTTTGAACACCTGTCAGCCATTCTTGGAAAATGAATTTTTGTGACGTACGTTTCTCGTGATGAGAACGATGGATCTCGACGACCTCGACATCTTTCGCTGCGTGGTCCGAGAGGGCGGGGTCACGCGGGCGGCGGCGATGTTGCACCGGGTCCCGTCCAACGTGACGACCCGGATCAAGCAGTTCGAGGCGCGGCTGGGTGTGGCCCTGTTCCGCCGCGAGGGCCGCGGCCTGACGCTTACCGAGGCCGGGCGCACCCTCCTGGGCCATGCCGAGGTGCTGCTGCGGATGGCCGATCTGGCCGAGCAGGAGCTGCGCAGCGGCGTGGTCCGCGGCGTCCTGCGGCTGGGTTCGCTGGAGAGCGCGGCCGGGGCGCGGCTGCCGCCGATCCTGTCGGCCTTCCACGCGCAATTCCCCGACGTCACGATCGAGCTGCAGACCGGCACCACCCGCGCCATGCTCCGGCAGCTGGAGCGCTTCGAGATCGAGGCGGCCTTCGTCTCCGAGCCGTTCGACCGCGCGAGCCTGTCGTCGGTGCCGGCCTTCGACGAGGAGCTGGTGCTGATCACCGGCCGGACCGCGCCCGGGACCGGCCGGCGGACCCTGGTGGCGTTCCCGCATGGCTGCTCGTACCGCCAGCGCCTGATCGAGTGGCTGGCCGAGGAGGGCGCGTCCTACGACCGGGTCCTGGAGATGAGCTCGTACCACGCCATCGTGGCCTGCGTGGCGGCGGGCACCGGCATGGCCATCGTGCCGGCGGAGGTGCTCGACCACGCGGTGATGAGCACGGCGGTGGAGCGCCATAAGCTGCCGCTCCACCTGGGCCGCAACCGCACCCGCCTGGTCTGGTCGGGGGACGCCAGCCCGGCCCTGCGCGCCCTCATGGCGCTCATGCCCGAGGCCACCGAGATCGTGGATCGGCCCCCGGGCAGGTCCCGCCCCTACCCGTAGGTGTGATCGTCCGCCGGGAACCGCCCGGCCCGCACCGCGTCGGCATAGGCCTTCACGGCGTCCTCGATATGGGCCCGGAGCGAGCCGAACTGGCGCACGAATTTCGGCGTCTTCTCGGAGAGGCCGAGCATGTCCTCCAGCACCAGGATCTGCCCGTCGCAGAAAGCCGAGGCGCCGATGCCGATCGTGGCGGCGGTGACCTGGGGCGACGTCGCGATGGCCCGCGCCACCGGCTCGACGATGCCCTCCAGCACGATCGCGAAGGCGCCGGCCTCGGAGATCGCCCGCGCGTCCTCCAGCAGGCGGCGCTCGTCGTCCGGCGCCCGCCCCTGGACCTTGAACCCGCCCATCGTGTTCACCGCCTGCGGGGTGAGGCCGATATGGCCCATCACCGGCACGCCGCGCTGGACCAGGAAGGCCACCGTCTCGGCGAAATGGGCCCCGCCCTCCATCTTGATCGCCCCCGCCCCGGTCTCCTTGAGCACCCGGGAGGCGTTGAGGAAGGCCTGCTCCCGGCTCGCCTCGTAGGAGCCGAACGGCATGTCGACCACCACCAGCGCCTTGGCGGTGCCGCGGATCACCGCCTGCGCCTGCAGGATCATCATCTCCAGGGTGACGGGAATAGTCGATTCCATCCCGTGCATCACCATGCCGAGCGAGTCGCCCACCAGGATGAAGTCGCAATAGGGATCGACGATGCCGGCGGTGTGGGCGTGGTAGGCGGTGAGCGCGATGATCTTGCGCCCCTCGGCCTTGCGCTTGCCGATGTCGATGGCTCGGAGCCGGCGGGACTGCACGACCTGCGACATGGTTCGGACCTCTTTCGGCATCCCGGTCGGGCGCGGGTCCCCTCTCCCGTGCGGGAGAGGGACAGGGTGAGGGATGCGACTTTTCCGGAGAGCCCTGGCCCCTCACCCCAACCCTTTCCCGCACGGGAGAGGGGGCGCGTTCCGCATCATGCGGCCCTCATACACCGCCCCGCCCCGCGGGTCAGCGCCCCGCCTGGGGTTCGGCCGCAGCCTTCCAGGCCGGGTCCTCGCGTAAGGTCGCGGTCTCGTGCTTCTCCTGCCAGCCCTCGACGCCCTCGGGGAACCAGCGCACGCCGGTATAGCCCTTGCGCACCAGGCGCTTGGCGGCGTTCCAGCTGCCCCAGCACTCGACGTGGCAGAACACCACGACGGGCTTGGCCGTGTCGCCGCCGGTCAGCTCCGCGACCCGGGCGTAGAACAGGGCTTCCCGCTCCGGGGCGATGGGCTCGGCTCCGGCGAGCGGCAGCCAGACCGAGCCGGGGATCGAGGGATGCACCGGCAGCCAGAGGCGGCCTTCGGGGAAGTTCGACGGCTTGCGGTCGGGGGCGGCGACGTCGATCAGCACCGGCTTGTCCGGCCCCGCCAACAGCGCGGCGAGCGCATCGGCGTCGATCACCGCGGCGCCTTTGAGCGTCGGCGGGGTGTAGCCCTTGGGCGGGCCGGCATAGAGCCCCTCCGGCTCGGGCACGTTCACGGGCGAATCCGCCGGGGCGGCGGCGAGGCAGCCGAGAGCGGCCAGAGCCGCCGCCAGCCGCCCGATCGGGGGCAGGCGCGCCATGGTCAGTTCGTCGGGCTCGGCGGGGTGAAGCTGTGCTGCCAGCTGCCCCCGGCATTGTCGCTCGCCGCCACCTGGAGCGGCTTGCCGTCCGGCTTGAACGCGAAGTTGATCACCGGGTTCGACGCGATCGAGATGTCGCCCGTCATGGTGAAGACCTTGCGGTCGCCCGCCGAGACGGTGAGCTTGTCGATGTAGCGGGCCGGCGTGTAGTCGCGGGTGACCTGGTTCATCTGCATCCCGGAAAAGTTCGGGTGGCGGATCATCAGCGTCGCCTCCACGGGCTTGCCGGGCTGGGTCTCGGCGAACTTCATGCGCATGTCGCCCATGCCCTTCATGGCCTCCTCGTCGCTCATGCCCATCGGGGCCGAGCAGCCGCCGGACGCCTTCACGAACTGCTTCGCCTCGTAGAGCTTGCCGTCCTGGGTCTCCACCACGGCGTGCATGTCGGTGTAGTTGTTGACCCGCACCCGCAGCTTCAGCTCCGCCGGGTCGGCGGCCGGGCCGAACTCGAACCGCGCCGCGTAGGGGGCCGGGTTGTCGTCGATGATCAGCGACACCGCCTTGATCTGGTCGCCCTGCGGCATGGTCAGGGTGATCGGCACCAGGGCGGCGTCGAGCGCCCGGGCGGGGGCGTCGATCTTCACCAGGCTGTCGGTCTTCTCGATGGCGCGGTCGCCGAAGATCGACTTGGCGATCTCCTGCCAGCGCGCCGCCCGCTCCTGCTCGGTGTCGGAGGCGCCGGCGGCCCGGACGGGGCCCGCCAGGGCGGTGGTGGCGAGGATGAGGGCGAGCGCTGCCGCGTGGGCGGTCTTGAGCGTCATGGCGTTTCTCCCGGTTGGTCTCAATATGGAGTCTCGAAAGACTATTCCCACTCAAGTTCCTGGTAGGCCACGGTGACGTTGCGGCCGTTATAGGTGTCGAACAGGGCCCACTTGTCCCGCTGGTCCTGGGCGACGCTGGCCACGGCCTTCTCGATCGGGACATCCTTGGCGATCGCCGCGCGGGTACCGTCGCGCAGGGCCGTCAGGTAGCCGGTGAGGTCGGCGAGCGCCGGGCCGAGATCGACCGAGACCGGCCCGTGGCCCGGCACCGCCCGGGTCGCCCCCATGGCCTTCAGCCGTTCGATCTCCTTGAGCCAGCCCCGCAGGCTGCCGTCGAGCGACGGGATCCGGTTCACGAACAGCAGGTCGGCGGGGAATAGCAGGCCGCTGCCGGAATCGCGCATCGACAGGTCGCAGCTGGTATGGGCCGGCCCGTGGGCCGTGAAGGTCAGGCGCCGGTCGCCGAGGTCGATCTCGGCGGTGTTGGCGACGCTCAGGGTCGGGTAGATGACCGGCCCGGTGCGCGCCTCGCCGAGCATCTCGACCAGGCGCTGGCGGTAGAATTCCCCCCGCGCGCCCAGGGCCTCGGCGAGCTTGGCGTGGCCGATGAAGACCGGCTTGTCCTGCACGAAGGCCCCGGCCCCGAAGACGTGGTCCGGGTGGACATGGGTGAGCACCACATGGGTGATCGGCTTGGGCGTACGCTTGGCGATCTCGGCCCGCAACCACTGGCCGTCCGCGAGGCTGCCGCCGGTCTCGGTGACGAGCACGCCGTCCCGGCCGATGAGGAAGCCGATATTGGCGATGGCGTCGGCGTTGTCGGCGGTGGCGTCGGCGATCAGGCCCTGGCGCATGAAGATGCCGGGGCCGACCTCCTCCATCGTGAAGCCCTCGGTTGCGCGCCCCAGGGTCGGCATGCAGCACAGGCAGAGGCCGGCGAACAGGGCGTGACGCCGCGACAGGGGTCGGCCCGCGACGGCGGATTCGCCTGGATGGACGGCGGATGCCGTCATGCCGGAACCTCCCTGTTTCATGCCTCTCCCGAGATGCCCGATGGCCGGGCGTGTCGCGCCGGGCGCGATGGCGCAGCGGGCGACCTGGGAGGGTCTCTCATTGCCTACCATTAAGTAGGTAGATCTTTGGGCGGTCAAGTGGCATGTTGGGGAACGGGCGCCGGGCGGTCACACGTTCGCGCGAGCCGCAGAGACGATGTCCAAGCGATGCGAGACACCCGCGCCGAGCTGCTGAGTCAGGCCGAGACCCTGGTCCGGGGGCGCGGCTTTGCCGGGTTCAGCTACGCCGACCTCGCCGAGGCGGTGGGCATCCGCAAGGCGAGCATCCACCACCATTTCCCGACCAAGGTCGATCTCGGTGCGGCCCTGGTGGCGGCCTATGCCGACCGCTACGACGCCGCCCTGGCGGCGATCCGCGCGGACGTACCGGACGGCCCGGGGCGGATCGCGGCCTATGGACAGCTCTATCTCGGCGGCGTCGAGCAGGGGCTCGGCTGCCTGTGCGCGGCGCTCGCCATCGAGGGCGAGGCCCTGCCCGAGCGCCTGCGCCACGACATCGCGACGTTCTTCGAGGGGCATCTCGCCTGGCTGGAGGCGGTGCTGCGCGCGGGGCAGGCGGATGGCAGCGTGCGGTCCGGACCTGAACCCGCGGTGCTCGCCCGCTACGTCATCGCCACGCTGGAGGGGGCGCTGCTGATGGAGCGGCTGTTCGCGAGCCCGGCGGCGTTTTCAGGGACGCTGGCGGTGCTGGTGGACGGTCTCAGGCCGCAGAGGCGGTGAATCGCGCGAACCCGTCCGCCCGCAGCCGGCAGGCCGGGCAGGTGCCGCAGCCGTAGCCCCAGGCGTGGCGCGCCCCGCGCTCGCCGAGATAGCAGGTGTGGCTGTCCTCGACGATCAGCTCGACCAGCGGCTGGCCGCCCAGATCCTCGGCGAGGCCCCAGGTCTGCGCCTTGTCGAGCCACATCAGCGGCGTGTGCAGCACGAACCGGCGCTCCATGCCGAGGTTGAGCGCGACCTGCAGCGCCTTGATCGTGTCGTCCCGGCAATCGGGATAGCCGGAATAGTCGGTCTCGCACATGCCGCCGACCACGTGCCGGATCCCGCGCCGATAGGCGAGCGCCGCCGCGAAGGTCAGGAACACGAGGTTGCGGCCGGGCACGAAGGTGTTGGGCAGGCCCGATTCCGCGAAGCCGATCTCGGCGTCCCGGGTCAGCGCCGTCTCGGAGATTTTGCCCAAAGCGTCGAGGGCGACCGTGTGATCCGCGCCGAGGCGCGTCGCCCAGGCCGGGTCGATGCGGCCCATGCCGGCGCGCAGGACCGCACGGCGGTCGAGCTCGACCCGGTGGCGCTGGCCGTAATCGAACCCTAAGGTCTCGACATGGTCGAACCGGTCCAGCGCCCAGGCGAGGCAGGTGGCCGAATCCTGGCCGCCGGAGAACAGCACCAGCGCCGAGCGGTCGCCGATGATCGCAGCTTCAGTCGCCATCGTACTCGGCCCAGGACATCGGCGTCTCCGCGACCCGCACCCGGGCGAGCCCCGGCAGGTCCGGCCGCAGGCGATGCCAGATCCAGGCCGCGATGTTCTCCGCGGTCGGATTCTCCAGCCCCTCGATCTCGTTGAGGCAATGGTGGTCGAGCCGGGCCAGGAGCGGGCCGAAGATCGATTCGATGTCGTAGAAGTCGATCACCCAGCCCGTATGCGGATCCACGGGCCCGGAGACGGTCAACTCGACCCGGTAGGAATGCCCGTGCATCCGGTGGCAGCGATGCGTGGCGGGCACGTTCGGCAACCGATGGGCCGCCTCGAAGGTGAAGGCTTGGGTGATGTTCATCGTTTTTTTCGTAGCGATCCCACCCGCGCCCTCATCCTGAGGTGCCCGGCGATCGGAGATCGACGGGCCTCGAAGGAGCCCTCCAGGGACCGCCGCGAGTCCCGGAGCCCTCCTTCGAGGGCTCCGCTTCGCTGCGCCACCTCAGGATGAGGTGATCTGGTGGGAGGGACGCGGGATCGACGGATCCGTTATCGGGTCCGCCCGATATAGCATCGAATCGCGGCTCGCGCGCCTACCCGGCGCTCTTCCCGGAAACCCCCGCCTGCGCGAAGGTCGCCATGCCGGTATGGCAGGCGAGCGCGCCCTTGAGCAGGCCGATCGCCATGCCGGCGCCGGACCCCTCGCCGAGCCGCATCCCCAGCGCCAGCAGCGGCACGAGGCCGAGCCGCTCCAGCACCTCCGCGTGGACGCCCTCCGCGGAGACGTGGCCGGCCAGGCAATGGTCGAGGGCCGACGGGTCAGCGGCATGGAGGAGCGCCGCCGCCGCGGTGGCGACGTAGCCGTCGATCACCACCGGGATGCGCTGCAGGCGCGCGGCCAGGATCGCCCCCGCCATGGCGGCGATCTCGCGGCCGCCAAGCCGGGCGAGCATCTGGAGCGGGTCGCCGAGATGGCCGGCATGGTGCGCGAGCGCCGCCTCCACGGCCGCGACCTTCCGGGCGAGCCCGTCCTGATCGATTCCGGTGCCGCGCCCGACCCAGACGGCGGGCTCGCCGCCGAACAAGGCGGCGTAGAGGGCGGCCGCCACCGTGGTGTTGCCGATGCCCATCTCGCCGATGCCGAGGCAATCGGTGCCGGCGGCCACCGCCTCCATGCCGAACGCCATGGTCGCCACGGTGGCGCGCTCGTCCAGGGCCGGGCCCTCGGTGATGTCGCCGGTCGGCATGTCGAGGGCGAGGTCGAACACCTTGAAGCCGAGCCCGTAGGCGGCGCAGATCTGGTTGATCGCCGCCCCGCCGGCGGCGAAATTGTCGAGCATCTGCCGGTTGACCGCGTCCGGGAAGGCCGAGACGCCCTTGCGGGTCACCCCGTGGCTGCCGGCGAAGACGCAGACCAGGGGCCGGTCGAGGCTCGGGGGCGCCTTGCCCTGCCAGGCGGCCAGCCAGGACACGAGATCCTCCATCCGCCCGAGGGAGCCCGCCGGCTTGGTCAGGGTCGCGTCCCGGGCGGCCACCGCCTCCTGGGCGTCCCGGTCGGGGCCCGGCATCGCCTTGAGCAGTTTGCGGATATCGTCGAACGGGCCCGGATCTGTTTTTGCGGCGTCGGTCATGGCGGCGATGATTTCCTGTGGGCGCCCGCGAACGGGGAGACGACGGCGTATCGGGACGCCTATAGTGATTCTGCGCCGCCTGACCGTTCGCGATCGGCTCGCCCCACCGGGGCGCGGTGGCGGGTGGTGGCGAGAGGCCGCGATGGACAGGCAGACCGGCGGGGAGGCCGATTGGCCCGGGCGCGGCGCCCTCTACGACCTCGCCGGGTGTCTGCGGTTCTACTCCCGCCTGCCCGTGCCGCAACTGCCCGGTGAGCCGGACCCGCATCGGGTCCCCGATTTCACCGCCCTGCCCCGGATGCTGCCGCTCGCCGGCCTGATCCTGGCGCTGCCCGCCGCCCTGGTGCTGGCGGTCGGCTGGTGGATCGGGTTGGGGCCGTTCCTGGCCGCGACCCTGGCGGTGGCCGTCATGGTCCTGGCCACGGGCGCGCTCCACGAGGACGGGCTGGCCGACGTCGCCGACGGTTTCGGCGGCGGTGCCACGCTCGAGCGGCGCCTGGAGATCATGCGCGACAGCCGGATCGGCGCCTATGGCGGGGCGGCCCTGGTCCTGGCGCTGGCGCTGCGCATCGGCGCGCTGGCGACGCTGCTGGACCGCACCGGCTACGCGGCCGCGACCGCGCTGATCCTGGTCGCCGCCCTGTCCCGGCTCGCCGCCCTCGCCCCGATGGTGCTGCTGCCGCCGGCGCGGCCCGGCGGCCTCTCCGCCTCCGTCGGTCGTCCGAACCGCGCGAGCCTGTGGGTCGCCCTCGCGATCGGTCTCGCGGTGGCGCTCGGCGGCGTGATCCTCGGCCTGCCGCTGCGCGGCGTCGCGCTGATGATCCTGTGCGCCGGCCTCGCGGCCCTCGCGCTGACCCGCCTCGCCCGGCACATGATCGGCGGTCAGACCGGGGACGTGATCGGCGCCTGCCAGCAGATCGCCGAGATCGCCGCCCTGCTCGCCCTCGTGGCGGCCTCGGCGGATTGATGCGGCATCCCGGGCCTTGATCGAGCCACGATCCCGCGTCCAAGGATCGGCGATGTCGCCCGCGCCCAAGCCCTCGTCCCCCTGCACCAAGGTCTGCGTGCTCGACGCCGCCAGCGGGCTGTGCCGCGGCTGCGGCCGGACCCGCGACGAGATCGCCGCCTGGGGCGGGATGCCGGAAGCCAAGCGCCGGGCCATCATGGCCGGGCTCGGCGCCCGGATGCGCGGGGCCGGGTTCACGTCCTTTGAGGAGCCGCTGCCGTCATGATCTATCTCGGGCTTGCCGCCATCGCGCTGGTCACGGCCGTCCTGGTCCTCAGCGACGGCAGCGACAGCATCGGCGGCGTGATCGAGCCCGACCACCTCGCCGCCCTCGCCTCCACGGGGGGCATCCTGGCCCTGGTGGTCGCCGGCTACTGGCGGCAATTCCGGTCCGCGCTCGGACCGAACCTGCGCGCGCTCTTCGCCTGGGCGCTGATCGGGCTCGCCCTGGTGATCGGCTACAGCTACGGCGACCGGTTCCAGGGCGTCGGCGCCCGGGTGCTCGGCGATCTCCGGCCCGGCTCGGCCGTGTCCGGCCCCGGCGGCTCCGTGACGATCACCCGCCGTGCGGACGGCGATTTCCGGGTCGAGGCCGAGGTCAACGGCCGGGTGCAGCCGTTCCTGTTCGATACCGGGGCGAGCAGCGTCGTGCTGACCGCCGAGAACGCCGCGGCTCTCGGCATCACCCCGGCGCCGGCCGATTTCACCGCCCGGGTCTCCACAGCCAACGGCATCGCCTATGCCGCGCCGATCCAGCTCGATTCGCTGCGTGTCGGCACGATCAGCGAGCGGCGGGTGAACGCCATGGTGGCCCGGCCCGGCTCGCTCGCCGGCAACCTGCTGGGCCAGACCTTCCTGACGCGCCTCTCCGCCTACGAGGTCCGGGGTGACCGGCTGATCCTGAGCCCGCCCTGACGGGCGTGGCTCTCAGGCCGCCCGGGCCTCCGGTATCTCGCGCGAGACCGTGGCCACCGCGTCCCGCAGGGTCTGGAGCCCGGCATCCGGCCGCATCCCGTGGGTCGAGAGGTGGCGCCGGAAGGCCCGCGCGCCCGGCCGGCCGTTGAACAGCCCGAGCATGTGGCGGGTGACCGCGTGCAGGCGCTCGCCGCGGGCGAGCACGTCGGCGATGTAGGGCTCGAACGCCTCCACGGCCGCGAAGGCGTCGGGCACCGGCGCGGCGACGCCGAACAGCGTCGGATCGACGCCGAGCAGCAAAGCCGGCTCGGTATAGGCGGCGCGGCCGACCATCACGCCGTCGACCTCGGCGAGGCGGTCTTGCGCGGCGTCGAGGTCGCGCAGGCCGCCATTGACCGCCACCGGCAGGGCGCCGAGCCGCCGCTTCAGCCGGGCGGCGCGGCCGTAATCGAGGGGCGGCACATCGCGGTTCTCCTTGGGCGACAGGCCCTGGAGCCAGGCCTTGCGGGCATGGACGATCAGCCCGTCCACCCCGGCGGTCACGACCGCGTCGGCGAGCGCGTCGAGGGCCGCTTCGGGATCCTGGTCGTCGACGCCGATCCGGCATTTGACCGTCACCGGCACGGAGACCGCGGCCTTCATGGCGGCCACGCAATCGCCCACCAGGGCCGGCTCGCGCATCAGGCAGGCGCCGAAACGGCCGTCCTGCACCCGGTCGGACGGGCAGCCGACATTCAGGTTGATCTCGGCATAGCCGAACTCCGCGGCGATCCGCGCGGCCTGCGCCAGCTCGGCCGGATCGGACCCGCCGAGCTGCACCGCCACCGGGTGCTCCAGATCCGAGAAGCCGAGCAACCGCTCGCGCGGCCCGTGCAGCACCGCGCCGGTGGTGACCATCTCGGTGTAGAGCCGCGCCCGCGCCGACAGGGTGCGGTGGAAGGCCCGGCAATGCCGATCGGTCCAATCCATCATCGGGGCGACGGAGAACCGCCATCCCGGAAGTGCGCCGCAAGTCTCAGCCGCCGTCACGTGCCAGATCCGTATTGCCCCGCGCGTCGGGTGTCGTCCTGCGGGTTGGGGGGAGAGGCCGCTGATACCACGACGGAGCGGGTCCCGAACAGCGCACGGAGTTGCGGGACACCGCCGTGTCCGGCGACGGGCGGTATCCCGGTCGTGGCCCGCGATCAGAATACCGGCATCGCGCCCGCTACGGTGATCAGCGCGCCGGAGGTGTAGCTGCTGTCCTCGGAGGCCAGCATCACGTAGGCGGAGGCGAGCTCGGCCGGCTGGCCCGGACGGCCGAACGGCACCTGGTCGCCGAAGGATTTCACCGAATCCTGGCTCATCCCGGACGGGATGAACGGCGTCCAGATCGGGCCCGGCAGCACGCCGTTCACCCGGATGCCCTTCTCGGCGAGCAGCTGCGAGAGGCTCAGCACCATGTTGCTCAGCGCGCCCTTTGTGGCGCTGTAGGCCATGAGCGACGGCATCGGGTGCTTGGAGTTCACCGACGAGGTGAAGATCACCGAGGCGCCGGGCTTCAGGTGGGCGAGCGCCGCCTTGGTCACGTAGAACGGGCCGAACACGTTCGTGCGGAAATGGTCCTCGAAGATCGTGTCCTCGATGGCGTCGAGGCCCTGGTTCGGCTGCTGGAACGCGCCGTTGTTGACCAGCACGTCGAGGCGGCCGAAGGTCTCGACGGTGCGGGCGACGATCGAGCGGCCATAGGCTGGGTCCTTGAGATCGCCCGGCAACAGCAGCGCGCGCCGGCCGGCCTTCTCGATCCAGCCGCTCACCGCCTCCGCATCGGCCTGCTCCTCCGGCAGGTACGAGATGGCGACGTCGGCGCCCTCGCGGGCATAGGCGATCGCCACAGCGCGGCCGATGCCGCTGTCGCCGCCGGTGATCAGCGCGACCTGGCCGGTGAGCTTGCCGGAGCCCTTGTAGCTCTCCTCACCATGATCGGGCTCGGGCGCCATCCGGCCGGTCTTGCCTGGGAAACTCTGGGGCTGCGCCTCGAAGGGCGGGCGCGGATACTTGTGCAGCGGATCAGTGGTCATGCGGGCCTCGCGTTGGGATGGGAGTCCAACGATGGGTCCTGCGGGGTGTTCCTGCGCCCCGCCGACGCGCCGGGCGCGGGACGGCCGCGTTTCAGGGCGGGACCGCTCGACGACACAGGGCAGCAACAGGCGGCCTTCAGTGTGGAACCCAGGGAGGCGGCGCCATGGTCGAGTGTCAACCGGATGATCGGGTCGCGCGCATCATCGATGGCGCGTTGCTCGGCGCCGCGGCGCCGTCGCGCGCCTGCGGCCTGGCCACGGAGCTCTGGGGCCTGGTCCTGTGAGCGACGCGCCGGTTCGACACGGGTGTTAGGCTGGAGCGCCATGCGTCGGACCGGCCTCGATCGCACCGCCGTCACGCTGATCTGCGCGGGCCTCGTGCTCCTCGCGCTGGCGCAGATGCTGGTCGGCTTCCCGTGATGCGCCGGAGGGCTCGCCTGCGCGGCCGGGAGCGGGCCGAATGCTGAACCGCGTCCTCGTGTCGGCGACGCTGATCGCGGTGGCCGCGTTCCTGTTCTATCTGGCAAGCCTCGCGCGCGACGCCCTGTCGCCGAACGAGACCTACGCGGCCAGCATCGGCCTGACCCTCGACCAATGCGCGGCGGCACAGGACGGGCTCACGGAGGCGGAGGCCCGCGCCTATTGCCGGCGGCCGGTGCCGAAGCGGCCCTGAACGGCCTGCGGCCTCGGGCGATGGCGTCCGGGCCGCGTGATCGACGTTCGGCCGGGTTCGAGACAGGCCTTCCGCCGGGACTGTCCCGAAGCCCGATCCGGCCTGATTGCATCAGGCCGTCGCGCCCTGCGCTTTAGCTGCCGAACTTGTAGTTCAGGCCGAAGCGGCCGAGCACGCCCTCGTTGCGGAAGCGGGCGGCGTAGGCGCCGACGCCCGGTCCGACCGCCACGAGCGGCACGGTGCGGCGGCCGAGGTCGTAGTACAGCGCCTCGCCCTTCAGGGTCACCGCGTTGGAATGGAAGATGTTGAACACGGAATCGGTGGGCAGCGCGAACTCGATGCCGCCGCCGGCCGCGTAGCCGGTCTCGACGCGCGAGCTGCTGCCGTAGAAGTTCGGCTGGCCGGCCGCCGTCTGGAAGACGCCGCGATAGGTCTCGGACCCATAGGCGAAGCCGCCGGTGGCGTAGACGAGGGTGCGGTCGAAGGCGTAGCCGACGCGGCCGCGCACGGTCCCGAGGAAATCGCCCATCTGCCGGAAGGTGCTGATGCCGCCCAGGCGCCCGGTGGTGCTGCGGGTGCGGTTCAGGTCGGTATAGGCCAGATCGGCCTCGGCACCGACGACGAAGCCGGAACCGGGCGTGAACTGGAAATTGTAGCCAAGCTGGCCGCCGCCGGTGAAGCCGTCCCGCGGCAGGCCCAGAGCGGCCGGACGGTTGCCGACCCGGACGCCGTCGTTGCCCGGGAACACGCCGGCCGTCGTCACGCTGTCCTTGGTCGTGGTGATGTAACCGGCATTGATGCCGAAATAAGCGCCGGCCCAGGAGAAGACCGGAACGGGCGGCGGCGGGGGCGTATACGCGCGGCGAGGCAGATCTGCTGCGGACACAGCGGCCGTCAACGCCGTGAAGGCGGCCAGGGAAGCGATGGTCTTGCGCATAGTTCGGGGATCCAAGAATACGAATTTCCGACATCGTATCCAAAGCTTGGGCGCAGGGCTGTGATCTGCATGCAACACTTGGAGCTTGCATTATGTATAAGCGATCTGGCCTCAAGGTTTGCGAAATGAAAGATCGAATATTTCAGACGTTCTGTCTTCAAGGCGTTCTTGGCGACCGTTTCTGATATCGACGACGCCCTGCGATTGATTGAAGCTGCTCTTCGGCGGGAAGGGTTCGCTGCCGCCGGCGCGATCCGACCGGGGCGCGAGAATGGGGCAAAGCCTCCGATCCTCTGCCGATCCTCTGCGCCGATCTCGCGCGCAAGGCGACGGTTCGGGACAGGCCGCGCTGCGAGAGCGTGAGCTATTCCGGCTCGCTTCGCCGCGCACAATGGCGGGCGGGGAGCCCCGGGGCCGATCGCGACGTGGCGATGGGGCAGGCCCGTCGATCGGCCGGGCCGGTCTGGCCCCCGCTCGGGATCTTCGCCCGCTGCCAGGGTGCGTCCGGGCCGTCACGCCAGGCGTGCCAACCCTCGTCGATCGCCCAACGCGGTCAACGATCCGTCGCGCAGCACCACGCTTCGCAGCGACACCACCGCGGCGTCTTCCACGCTCGGGCGCTCGGAGGAGCCGTCATGGAACCGCCATCGTCGGCATCGTGGGGCCGTGAGCGATCCAGGCCCCGGCGCGAATGAGGCTGGGCGTCGTCAGCAGCGCGGCATCCGGTGGGTCGCGGAAGATCCACTCCGTCAACCGCCCCTCTCGGCGACGCCACGGGTCCGGGATTCGGTCGACGGTCCCGCGCCGGCATCCCGGAACGTCCGCGCCACGAAACGGGCGCCGAACCGGGATCGGCTTCGACCGCGCCCGTCAGTGGTCGTGGTTGCAGCCGGGGCCGTGGACGTGACCGGGATGCGCATGGTCATGGTCATGCGCATGATCATGAGCCTTGGGGTGATCGTGCGCCTTGGCGTGGTCATGGGCTTCGGCATGGTCGTGCCCGTGATGGCCGTGATCGTGATCGTGCGTGTGCCCGTGATCGTGTCCGTGATGGTCGTGGCTATGGTCGTGCCCGCAGGTGCTGTGGTCGTGCGCGGCGCGCTCCGGCCGGAAGGCGCGCGAGACCGGGCTCGCGGTGCAGCCCTGCCCGCGCACCAGCTCGGCATTGGCCGGGGAAGCCGGGACGTAGAGCACGTCGGCGGCGATCTCGGCGGGGACGTGGTTGCCGCCGAGCTGCCAGGCCAGGCGGGTCAGCCGGGCCGGGTTCTCGGCGCGGACCTCCAGCAGATCCTCCGCGGCCGCCCGGATGGCGACCAGGCGGCCGTCCTCCAGGCGCAGGGCATCGCCGTCCTCCAGCGCCGCCGCCTTGGTGAGCGCCACCTCGAAGGCGAGCCCGCCCTCCGCGACGAGGGATCCGGAGGCCGCCGCCCGGGCGGCGTGATCGAGGCTCACCGTGTCGGCGACGCGGTCGGGGCGAACCGCGGCCCGGCGGACGATCGTGGTGGCTCTCGACATGGGATCCTCGCGGATGGCGTCGCGGCGCCCCGGCCGGAGCGCCGCCTCTCGGGCGGTGGCATAGGGCGAGACGGGAAGCGGGTGCAACTCTCCGTCGCCGCGCGTGGAACCTTAGCCGTATGGCCGGCATTGCTTTCCTGCTAAGCTCACCGCGATCCGCGACGATCACGGCCGACGGCCGGACCGGATGCACAAGGGAGATCAGGGGACCATGAAGAAGCTGACCGCAGCCGCCCTCGCCACCATCGCCGCCCTGTCGCTGGGCGCCTGCAACACCCCCGAGGATCGCGCGCTCGGCGGCGCCGGCCTCGGCGCCCTCACCGGTGCAGCCATCGGCGCGGCCGCCACGGGCCGCGCGGGCGGTGCCCTGGCGGGTGCCGCGATCGGCGGCGCCGGCGGTGCCATTGTGGGCGCCTCGACCGCGCCGCGCTGCCCCTACGGCACCTACCGGGATGCCTACGGCAACATCTACTGCCGCTAAGGCGCCGGAGCGGGGGCCGGGACGCGTCCCGGCCCTTCCGCGCGGCCTGAGGAGCGGCTATCCCGGCCCCCGGCCGGGCGCGTCCCCGGTGCGGGACCCAAAGCCGCCGACCATGATCGCACCGCGTCCACGATCCCGCTCGGGGCCGCCCCGCCCATGAGCCAGGAGGTCGACAAGGCTCAGCCTAAGGCTCAGGGGAAGCCCCAGGGACCTTGGGGCAAGCTCGGCGGCGCCGGGCTCGGGCTTGCCATCGGCGGCCCGCTCGGGGCGCTGATCGGCGGCGTCGCGGGCCATTTCCTGGTCGATCGAATCGGCGCGCCCTTCGGCCCGACCCCGCGCGACGTGGTGTTCACCACCGGGCTGGTGGCGCTGGCCGCCAAGATGGCCAAATCCGACGGCGTGGTGCTGCCCTCCGAGGTCGAGGCGTTCGGCCGCGTCGTTCACGTCGAAGAGTCGGCGCGGGCCGGCGTCGAGCGGCTGTTCGATCTGGCGAAGAAGACCACCAACGGCTTCGAAGCCTATGCCCGGCAACTCGCGGCGACCTTCGGGGACGAGCCCGCCCTCCTCGAAGACGTGCTCGACGGCCTGTTCCAGATCGCCGGCGCCGACGGGGCCCTGCACGAGGCGGAAGAGCGCTACCTGCGCGCGGTCTCGGGGATCTTCGGCTTCGACGAGGCCGCGTTCCGCCGCATCGCGGCGCGGCACGTGCGGCTGCCGGACGATCCCTACGCGGTGCTGGGGCTCGACCGGGATGCCGACGACGCGACCGTGAAGGCGCGCCACCGGGCGCTCGTCGCCGAGCACCATCCCGATCGGGCGCTGGCCCGGGGCCTGCCCGCCGAGGCGGTGGCGATCGCCACGCGCCGGCTCGCGGCCATCAACGCCGCCTACGACCGGATCGTGCAGGAGCGCGGATAGCGGTGAGCGCCTCAGGCCGCAGGGTCGGAGCAGGTGACGACCCGCACCGGATACCGGGGGGCATGTCGATCCTCGGATACGAAACCAGCATCCTCGCTGATCGCCTGCGCGAGGAGCAGATGATCGAAGGGATCGCGATGATCGGGGTGCTTCGGCAGGCCGCCGAGCACCGTGAGATGCGCGGGCCGGATATCGAGCCGGACGAACTGGTCCTGCGTGAGGGCCGCATCGATCTCCGCGATATCGGCCTGAAGCTTTCCGATCCGCACTTTGACGACGATCTCCCAAAGCGATGCCACGCTGACCAGCACGTCGTTGCCGGGATCCGCGATCAGCGCTCGCGCCTGCCGTCCGAGCGCATCGTCATCACCGAGCCACCAGAGGAGGGCGTGGGTGTCGAGCAGGAGCTTCACGGCTCCTCGCCTTGCATCGCCGCCAGCATGTCGGGCGGGAGCGTGTCGAAATCCGGCGCCATGCGGATCCGGCCGCGGAGCGCCCCGGGGGTACGGTCTGCCCGAACCGCGTCTGCGGGCGGC
This sequence comes from Methylobacterium sp. GXF4, assembly GCF_000272495.1. Lineage (NCBI taxonomy): Bacteria > Pseudomonadati > Pseudomonadota > Alphaproteobacteria > Hyphomicrobiales > Methylobacteriaceae > Methylobacterium > Methylobacterium sp. GXF4. Next base: position 35,868 of record NZ_AKFK01000050.1, read on the forward strand.
CGAATCTCGGCCAAGACTTCGCCCCGCGACGTGACCAGAAACGTATGGCCGTTCCGCGCCTCGCGCAGGAAGGCGTCAATATGGCTCCGGAACGTCCTCACGCCGATGCGCCGGGGCGTTGTCTTGTTCCGGACCGGGCCGGCCATCGTCGACCTCCGCTGTGGCCCCGCATGTGGGCGCATCGCCCGAACGCCGTCAATGACGGGCCGGCGCGATCCGGTATTTTCGACGGCGCATCGAGGCGCGAACCATGGCACAAGCCCGCCATGACGCTGACCCCGGACAGCCCCCTCGCCCGCCGCGTCGCGCCCTCGCCGAACCATGGCGAGCGCCGCGGGCAGCGACCCGACATGCTGATCCTGCACTACACCGGCATGGCCAGCGGGGCCGCCGCGCTGGCGCGGCTGCGCGACCCGCTGAGCGAGGTCTCGGCTCATTACCTCGTGTTCGAGGATGGCGGCATCGTCCAGATGGTGCCGGAGGCCCGCCGCGCCTGGCACGCCGGCCAGGGGGCCTGGAAGGGCGTCAGCGACCTCAATTCCTGCTCGATCGGGATCGAGATCGTCCATCCGGGCCATGCCGGCGGGCTGCCGCCCTACCCGGACGCGCAGGTCGCCGCGGTGATCGCCCTGTCCCGGGACATCCTGGAACGCTGGCCGATCCCGCCGGAGCGGGTCCTGGCCCATTCCGACGTTGCCCCCGAGCGCAAGGAGGATCCGGGCGAGACGTTCCCGTGGGAGCGCCTCGCCGCCGCGGGCGTCGGCCACATCGTGCCGCCGGCCGGCCTGCGGGACGGGCGGTTCTTCGCGCAGGGCGATGCCGGCCAGCCCGTGGAGGCGCTGCAGGCGATGTTCGCCCTCTACGGCTACGACCTGTCGGTGACCGGAACCTTCGACGCGCGCACGCACGCGGTCGTCACGGCGTTCCAGCGCCATTTCCGCCAGGCGCGGGTGGATGGCGTGGCCGATGCCTCGACCATCACCACCCTGCGCGACCTGATCGCCGCCCTGCCGGCTTGAAGCCGGAACCCTGGGGTTTCCAAAGGGCTCAGCCCTGTGTCGGGTGATCGGGGCGGAGCCCTGATGCCCGGCCGCTCAGGCTTGGCCTCTCAAGCCCGGTGGGCCCGCGCCTCGTGGCCATGGGCCGGGCCGGTGACCGCCGGGGCCGGCGCATCGGTGCGGGTGCGCCACAGGCTGTAGAGCACGCCGATCGCCAGCAGTGACAGGGTCACGACCAGGGAGACCCAGGGCTGCACGTGGATGAGCTCGAACGTGTCGGCGACCACGATCTTGGCGCCGATGAAGATCAGGATGAAGGCGAGCGCGGTCTTCAGATAGGCGAAGCGGTCGACCATCGCGGCGAGCGCGAAGTAGAGGGCGCGCAGGCCCAGGATCGCGAAGATGTTGGAGGTGTAGACCACGAACGTGTCGGTGGTGATCGCGAAGATCGCCGGCACGCTGTCGACGGCGAAGATCACGTCGGCGCCGTTGACCAGCACCAGCGCCAGGGCCAGCGGAGTGAACCACAGGGCCTTCTTCCCGGTGGCCGGGTCGGGCCGACGGACCGCGAAGCGCTGGCCGTGCAGCTCGGGCGTGACCCGGAACGTCTTCTTGATCCAGCGCACTACGGCGCTGTTCTGGAAGTCGCCCTCCTCCTCGGGGCCCGAGAACAGGATCTTCAGGCCGGCGAAGATCAGGAAGGCGGCGAACAGCGACAGCACCCAGTGGACCTGATGCACCAGCGCCGCGCCGAGGCCGATCATCAGGCCGCGCAGCAGCACGGCGGCCAGGATGCCCCAGAGCAGGACCCGGTGCTGGGCGGCGCGCGGGATGCCGAGCGCGGCCAGGATCATGGCGATGACGAAGACGTTGTCCATCGACAGCGACTTCTCGACCACGAGGCCGGTGACGTATTCCTCACCCGCCTGCGGGCCGAGATACCACCAGATCCAGCCGCCGAAGGCGAGGCCGAGCGCGAGGTAGAAGCCGGTCAGCAGCAGGCTCTCGCGGACGCCGATCTCGTGCTCCTTGTCCCGGTGCAGCAGCCCGAGATCGAAGGCGAGCAGACATCCGACGAGGGCGTGGAAGCCGAGCCACATCCACAACGGCTTGCCGAGCCATTCGACGGTAAGAACGTCCATCATGTGCGGGACCTGATGCTGATTCCGGAAGGAAAGCATCGGCTCCGACATCACGGGCGCTGAACAGCGCCCGCCAGAGGGGCCCGCAGCCGATAGGGGCGAGTTAAGCGGGCGAACCGGGCGAATCAAGGGCACGGACGTGGCGGCCGGATGATCCCCGCCGCATCCCGGAACGAGGTTGCCGGCTCACGGATCGGGAGGCGGCGGCATCCGGCGCGTCTCAGGCCTCTCCGGAGAGCTTCATCAGCACCAGGCCGGAGACGATCAGCGCCGCCGCCGCGATCCGCAGCGGGCTCGCGCTTTCGCCGAGCATCAGGATGCCGAGCAGGAAGGCGCCCACCGCGCCGATGCCGGTCCAGACCGTGTAGGCGGTGCCGAGCGGCAGGCTGCGCATGGCGAAGGCGAGCAGGACGAAGCTGCCGAGGGCGGCCGCCACCGTCACGACGCTGGGGACGAGCTCCGTGAAGCCCGCCGAGCGCTTCATCGCGTAGGCCCAGACCACCTCGAGCAGGCCGGCCGCGAGCAGGATCAGCCAGGCCAAGATCTGTGCCTCATCTGGGAGTGTCGGCTTTCGGTGCGCCTCCGGGCTTCGCCGCGGGACGCTCGCCCAGCGGGCGCTCCTCCATGTAGGCCAGGAACCCGAAGGCCGCCATCAGGCCGAGGCAGGCGGCCAGGAACACCGAGCGGAAGGTCAGGGCGAGATGCGCGGGGTCCGCGCCGCGGATCAGGCTCTCGACATCGTGCCCGGTCCCGGCGGCGCCGCCCAGCACGATCGTCCCGAAGGCGGCCACGATCAGGGCGCCGCCCAGCGAGCGGAAGAAGTTCATCGCCGCGGTGGCGATGCCGAGCTGGTGCGGTTCCACCGCGTTCTGGGTCGCGATGGTGGAGAGCGGCAGGATCGTCCCGATCCCCATGGAGAGCAGCGCCAGCATCACCTCCATGAGCCAGAACGGCAGCGCCCGGCCCTCCAGGGCAATGACGGCGCAGCACACGATGCTGAGGCTCATCATGGCGAGCGGCAGGCGCTTGTAGTGCCGGAACAGCAGCATCGACCGGCCCGACAGCGTCGCCCCGGTGACGGTGCCGACCATCAGCGGCACCAGGGCCACGCCGGATTCGCTGGCGGTGAGCCCGATCACGCCTTCGAGGAAGATCGGCACGTAGATGGTAAGGCCGATGAAGGTGCCCATCGCGAAGCAGGCGGACAGGGTGGCGCTGTAGACCACCCGGTCCTTCAGTACCTCGATGGGGATCAGCGGCTCGGCCGCCGTGGCGAGGCGCGCCGCGAACAGGCCGCCCAGCATCGCCGCCAGGGCGAGCAGGCCGAGGACCGGCGCGGAGCTCCAGGGATAGCGCACGCCGCCCCAGCTCAGTGCCAGCATCAGGGAGGTCGAGCTCAGGATCAGCAGGAACGCCCCGGGATAGTCCAGCCTGTGGCGGCGCTCGTTGCGCGGCAGCAGCTTCAGCTTGGCGTTGGTCAGCGCGAAGGCGAGGAAGCCGATCGGCAGGTTGATCCAGAAGATCAGCGACCAGTGCAGGTGCTGGGCGAAGAAGCCCCCGAGCAGGGGCCCGGCCACCGAGGCCGCCACGAACACGCCGGCGATCACCACCTGGTAGCGGGCCCGCTCCTTGGGCGGCATGATGTCGGCCAGGATGGTCTGCGACAGGGCGATCAGCCCGCCGCCGCCGATGCCCTGGAGGCCCCGGGCGAGCGCCAGGGTCACCATCGTGGGGGCCACCGCGCAGGCGAGCGAGCCGAGCACGAAGGTCACGATGGCGATCAGCAGCATGATCCGCCGGCCGTGGATGTCGGAGAGCTTGCCGTAGAGCGGCGTGACCGCCGTGGAGGCCAGCAGGTAGGCGGTGACGATCCAGGGCAGGTTCGCGGCGTCGCCGAGATCGAGCCCGATGGTCGGCATCGCGGTCGCCACGATGGTCTGGTCGAGGGCCGCGAGCAGCATCGCGGTCATCAGGCCGAACACGATCGCGCGGATCTCGAGCGGGTTGAGGCGCGGCTGGGTGGTGGATGGGGCCGGATCGGCGTCCGCCTCGGTCGCGGTGACGGCGGTGGAGAGCGCCACGAGTCAGAAGCCTCTCTTGGGTTTGGATCGGATCGGCCGGGTGGACGGGAACCGGGCCGCAGCGCAGGGTTGCGCGAGCGGGATGGCATTAACGAGGCGTTGCGCCGGATCCTACACGGTCCGCGGTCATCTGCATTGTGCGGGACACGGGGCGCGGGACGACGCGCCCGGTCGCGGCGCAGGCGAAGGCGGGGGGCCGCATTCGGCATCCGATCCGGCGTGGCCCGGCGCTTTCGGCCCGGCACGTCAGGATTTGCCTGCCTGCGGTGCCCCACGCATAATTTGAGGATGGCCGACATCATCTACCGTCCGGCGCAGGCGACGGACGCGCTGACCATCGCGGCGATCCACATAGCCAGCTGGCGGGACGCCTATCGCTCGATCCTCGACCCGGCGTTTCTGGCCGGACCGATCGAGGAGGATCGTCGCTCTCATTGGCTCGGAAAGCTGAGCACCCCGTCGCCGGATTTCCTGGTGGACGTCGCCTCGACCGGCGATGGCACGCTTGTCGGCTTCGCAGCGACGCAGCGTAACCTGGATCGGCGCTGGGGCAGCCTGGTGGACAACCTGCACGTCCTCCCGGAGATGCGCGGCAGGAAGATCGGCGCGACACTGCTGCGCTCGGCTGCGCGCAAGCTGGCCTCTCAGCAGGCCGCGGAGGGCCTGCACTTGTGGGTGTTCGAGGCCAATGAGCCTGCGCTGGCTTTCTACAAGCGTCTGGGGGGCCAGGTTGTGGAGCGGACCATCTCGCAGATCCCGACCGAGAACGGCCGGACGATCCTGCGGGTTCATTGGCCGGCCCTGTCGGCCCTGTTCTAGAGAGCCGTGACGGCGCGCAGGGCGACCCCGGCCACATCTTGACAGGCACGGGTGCCTGCCGCTCTCCAGGCGGATGCCGGACGAGACAGACAACATCGCCATCGTGGGCGGCGGGCCGGCCGGGCTGGCCGCGGCCGAGGTGCTGGCGCAGGCCGGCCGCGCGGTGACGGTCTACGACCGGATGCCCTCGGTGGGCCGCAAGCTGCTGATCGCCGGGCGCGGCGGCCTCAACCTCACCCATAGCGAGCCGCGCGCGGATTTTCTGGGCCGCTACCATCCCGCCGGCCACCTGGACGCGGCCATCGCGGCCTTTCCCCCGGAGGCGCTGCGGGATTGGTGCGCGGAACTCGGCGAGCCGACCTTCGTGGGGTCGAGCGGGCGGGTGTTTCCCACGAGCTTCAAGGCGTCGCCGCTGCTGCGGGCCTGGCTGGCGCGGCTCGACCGCCTCGGGGTCCGGATCCGCACCCGCCACCGGCTCACGGCGATCGCCGAGCGGGGGCCCTCGGATCGCGCTGCATCGCGATCCGCCCCCGCGACTGCGGGGCGGTCGTCCGCCGGACGCAGCAATCCCGACCCTGGGGCGGGATTGCTGCACCTGACGATGAGCTTCGAGACGCCCGATGGCCCGGCCGAGATCCAGCCCCGGGCGGCCCTGCTGGCGCTCGGCGGGGCGAGCTGGCCGCGGCTCGGCTCGGACGGGCGCTGGGTGCCGCTCCTCGAAGGGCTCGGCGTGGAGGTCGCGCCCCTGGAGCCGGCCAATGCCGGCTTCGCGGTGGCCTGGTCCGACCTGTTCCGAGAGCGGTTTGCCGGCGCGCCGCTCAAGCGGGTGGCGCTCGCCTGCGACGGCACTACCGTGCGGGGCGAGGCGGTGATCACCGAGGCCGGGATCGAGGGCGGGGCGGTCTACGCCCTGTCGCGCATCCTGCGCACGGCGATCGCCGCGCGGGGAAGCGCCCGCCTCCTCGTCGACCTGCGCCCCGACCTGACCCGGGACGCCCTGGCCCGCCGCCTCTCCGGTGCCCGGCCGGGGGATTCGGCCGCGACCCGCCTGCGCAAGGCCGCGGGGCTCTCGCCGGTGGCCGCGGGCCTGCTGCGCGAGGCCGCCGGCGCCGCCCTGCCGGCCGAGCCCGCGGCGCTCGCCGGGCTGATCAAGGCCGCGCCCCTCGACCTCGTCGGCTCGGCCCCGATCGAGCGGGCGATCTCGACGGCCGGCGGGGTGCGCCTCGACGCCCTCGACGGCCGGGCCATGCTGCGCGCCCGTCCGGGCCTGTTCCTGGCCGGCGAGATGCTCGACTGGGAGGCCCCGACCGGCGGCTACCTGCTCCAGGGCGCCTTCGCGGGCGGCCGGGCCGCCGCCGCCGGGATGCTGGACTGGCTGCGCGAGACCGACGGCTGATCGGGGCGAGCGCGCCGCCTGGGGCTCGGATCCGAGCGGCGGGTTCCTGAACGTGTCGACGATGGCGCTGGCTTATGCCCCCGCTCCGGCGGGCGGGAAGCGAGCGGATTCCACGTCCCTGGACGAGGCGCGGGTCCCCTCTCCCGTGCGGGAGAGGGACAGGGTGAGGGACCAGGGTCTTCCGGAGAGGTCGCACCCCTCACCCCAACCCTCTCCCGCACGGGAGAGGGGGCGCGTCGCGGCCTGCACAAGTCCCTGCACAAGCCGATGTCTGAACATCTTAGCTTGTGGGGGGAGAGAGCCCAGCATCCCGCGACAGAGATTGTGGCCCCCGTTGCCCTCACGGCCGGGTGCAGAACCCGACGATCCCCGAGGCTTCCGACGGGCAGGTGGCCCCCTCCCCGTCATAGACCGGGGTGCCGGCCTTGAGGCAGTGGGCCGTGACCAGGATCTCCTCGGCCGGGCAGGTGACGGTGCAGCCGCCCGCGCAGTCGGACTTGCGCACGGCCCGGAGGGCGGACGCGCCGGCTTCGCCCTTCGGCCCCGCCCCACCGACTGCACCAGGCTCGCCCTTGGGCCCCGGTTCGCCCTTGCTCCCGGCTTCGCCCTTCTGACCCTGATCGCCTTTGGGACCCTGATCCCCCTTGGGACCCTGATCGCCCTTGGCGCCCGGCAGGCCCGGAGCGCCCGTCTCACCCTTGGGGCCCTGGTCGCCCTTCGGTCCCTGGTCGCCCTTGGGACCCGCATCGCCCTTGGGACCCGCCTCCCCGGGCGGACCCGCGGCGCCTTGCGGGCCGGGCGGGCCCGGCGGGCCCTCGGCGGCGCAGTTGGCCACGACCGCCTCGCGCTCGTCCGGCTCGGCCTTCAGGGTCACCACGCAGGTCGGCGGCCGGTAGGGGACCCGGAAGGTGAAGCGCCCGCGCCGGTCGGCCTGGATCGAGATGTCGTCGTCCAGCACCACGATCGCCCCGGGCTTGCGCACCGAGCCCGAGATCCGCAGGTCGCCGGCCTCGATCCGGGCGTCGTAGACCATGATCGGCTGGCTCGGGGCCTGCGCGTGCCGGGGCCGTGGTCTGGCCTGGCGCGGGGGCGCCTCGGCGGATGGGGCGGGGCCGGGATCCGGCGGCTGCTGGGCCAGGGCCGCTCCGGAGAGGGCGAGCAGGATCGTCAAGGCGAGGGCTGGGCGCATGCTCGGACCGTGTCGGCCGCGTCTGGCGCGGCACACGACTTGTGGTCTCGGCTCGCGGACTCGGTCAACCGTGGCTTTGGTCGCGGGCGGCCCGAGGCGATTCCACACGCGTCCACATCCATCCACAGGCCAAGCCGCTGGCCCGGCGTCCGATTCAGGTGCCGTGCGGAAACGGTTTGAACATGTTCCTGTTATGTTCCTATCGTCCGGCATGACCGGAGCACACGGAGATGGGGCTGGACCCTGCGAACCAGACCGGGCGGGCCTCCGCACCCGGCAGCCCCCGGGAGCGGCTGGCGGCCCTGCGGGCGCGCCTCGCGGGTCCGGGCGGCCCGGCGGCGCCGCGGCCGGTCCTGCCGCTCGGCCTGACGGCGATCGACGCGCATCTGCCCGGCGGCGGCCTGGCCCTCGGGCCGCCGCACGAGATCGCCCCGATGGAGCCGGCGGACGCGATCGCGGCCCTGGGCTTCACCCTGGCGCTCTGTGCCGCCCAGCTCGCCCGCACGCAAGGCGCGGCGCTGATCGCCGCCGCGCCGAACCAGCCCCTGCCCCACGGCCATGGCCTGGCCGGGCTCGGCCTCGATCCGGGCCGGCTTCTGCTGTTGGAGGCCGGGGGCGACGCGGAGGTGTTTCGCGCGCTCGAGGCGGCGCTCCACGCCCGCGCCCTGCCGGTGCTGATCGGCCTCCTGGCGGACGGCCTGCCGCTGAAGCCGGGCCGGCGCCTGCAGCTCGCCGCCGAGGGGGGCTCGGAGGGGGCTGCGCCGCCGCTGGTGCTGATCCTGCGGCCGCCGCAGGCCGGCCTGCCCAACGGCGCCGCCACCCGCTGGAGCATCGCCTCGGCCCCGGCCACCCGGGACCGGTTCGGGACTCTGGACAACCCGCGCTGGCGGGCGCGGCTCGAGCGCTGCCGCAACGGGCGGGGCGGCGACTGGCTTCTGGAGTGGGACCATGCCGCGCATCGTCTGCGTCTGCCTGAGCCACTGGCCCGTGACGCGGCTGCGGCGGGCCGGTCTCGCGCCTGACCGTGGCCCGCTCGCGGTGGCGGCCGAGGGCCCCGGCGGCCTGCGGCTCCTCGCCCTCGATCCGGAGGCCCGCGCCCTGGGCCTGCGGCCGGGCGAGCCCCTGGGCCGGGTCCGGGCGCGGATCGGCGTGCCGCTCCAGGTCCATCCCGCCGATTCCGAATCCGACCGGGCGGCGCTGCTGCGCCTCTGCCGCTGGGCGGAGGGCTACGCCCCCGTCGTGGCGCCGTTCGGGGCCGCCGAGGCGGCGGACGGGTTCTATATCGACGTCGCCGGGGCGAGCCACCTGCGCGGCGGCGAAGAGCCCCTCGTGGACGATCTGGCCGGGCGCCTGGCGCGGTCGAAGATTCCCGCCCGGATCGCGCTCGCCGACACCCCCGGCGGCGCCTTCGCGCTGGCCTGCTATGGCGCTTCCGACCGGGTGATCGTGCCTCCGGGCGGGGCCGAACCGGCCCTGCGGGCGCTGCCCGTGGAGGCCCTGCGCCTCGATCCCGGCACGGTCTCGGGCCTGCGGCGGCTCGGCCTGCGCCGGGTCGGCGAAGTCGATGCCCTGGCCCGGGGGCCGCTGGCCCGCCGCTTCGGCGAGGCCCTGCTGCTGCGCCTCGACCAGGCGATGGGCCGCCGGCCGGAGCCCCTGGCGCCGCTCACCGAGGAGGCCGCGTACCGGGCCGCCCGGGGCTTCCTCGACCCGATCGGCCGGCAATCGGACATCGTCGTCACCGCCCGGCTGCTGATGGCGGAGATCGCACCCCGGCTGGAGCGGGACGGAATCGGCGCCTGCGGCCTGCGCCTCGTGCTGCACCGGGTCGACGGGGTGATGCGCGTCCTCGATCTCGGCCTGTCCCGGCCCGAGCGCTGCCCCGAGCGCGTCGCCGCCCTGGTGTCCCTGCGCCTCGACCGCCTCGGCGCGGGCCTCGATGCCGGCTTCGGCTTCGAGACGGTGACGCTCACCGTGACGGTGACCGGCGCCCTGTCGGCCCGCCAGACCGAGCTCGGGGCGGCGCCCCAGGGCGACGGGATCGACGCCCTCGCGGACGCCCTGACGCAGCGCCTCGGCCGGCCGCTCCTGCGCCTCGGGGCGCGGGCGAGCCACATCCCCGAGCGGGCCGCCCAGCCCCTCCCCTGGATATCAGATCCGACACCCTGGCCGGACCACCTGCCGCCCCGGCCCCTGGTGCTGTTCCCCCGGGGCGAGGCCGCCCTCGACGTCCTGTCCACCGTGCCCGAGGGGCCGCCCCGGCGCTTCCGCTGGCGCGCCCGGATCCACGCGATCGTCCATGCCGAGGGGCCGGAGCGGATCGCGGCCGAGTGGTGGCACGCGCCGGGCGCGGCCCGGGACTATTACCGGGTCGAGTGCGAGGCCGGCCGCCGGCTCTGGCTCTACCGCGACGGGCCGCACGCCCCCGGCCGCCCGGCCGCGTGGTTCGTCCACGGGGTGTTCGCGTGAGCGGCCCCGCCTACGCCGAGCTCGCCCTCACCACGAATTTTTCGTTTTTGCGCGGCGCCTCGCATCCGCAGGAATATGTCGTGCAGGGGGCGGCCTACGGGCTCAAGGCCCTCGGGATCGCCGACCGCAACACCGTGGCCGGGGTGGTGCGGGCGCATGCGGCGGCGCGGGCGCTGGAGGCGGAGGGGTTGAAGATCCACGTCCTGCCGGGCGTGCGCCTCGTCACCGAGGACGGGTTCGAGGCCGTGACCTATCCCGTGGACCGGCAGGCCTGGGGCCGCCTCTGCCTGCTGCTCACCCTGGGCAACCGGCGCAGCCGCAAGGGCGAATGCCGCTTCACCTTCGCCGAGATGCTGGAGGCCGCCGAGGGGCAGATGTTCATCGCCATGCCGCCGGGCCGGCGCCTGCGCCCCCCGGACGGGTTCCTGGGCCGGCTCGAGGCCCTGGCCGCCGCCGCCCCGGGCCGGACCTGGCTCGGCGCGAGCCACGCGCGCCGCGGCGACGAGCGCCGCCGCCTCGGCCTCCTGGCCGAACTGGGCGAGACCTACGGAGCGCCCATGGTCGCGGTCTCGGACGCGCTCTACCACCATCCCGAACGGCGCCCGCTCCAGGACGTGGTGACGTGCATCCGCGAGCGCTGCCGGATCGCGGAGGCCGGCTACCGCCTGGAGTCCAATGCCGAGCGCCACCTGAAGCCCCCTGCCGAGATGGCCCGGCTGTTCGCTGACCATCCGGAGGCGCTGGCCCGCACCCTCGAGATCGCGCAGGCCTGCAGCTTTTCCCTCGGGCAGCTGCATTACGAATATCCCGACGAGCCGGTGCCCCCGGGGCGCACGCCGCAGGAATATCTGGAGGAGAAGACCTGGGAGCGGGCGCGCTGGCGCTATGCCGGCGACATCCCGGTCGCGGTCGAGGCGACGCTCCACGAGGAGCTGCGGCTCATCGCGCAGATGAAATATGCCCGCTACTTCCTGACCCTGTTCGACGTGGTCGAGTTCGCCCGGAGCAAGGGGATCCTGTGCCAGGGCCGCGGCTCGGCGGCCAATTCGGCGGTGTGCTTCTGCCTCGGCATCACCGCCGTGGACCCGTCCAAGCACCGGCTGCTGTTTGCCCGGTTCATCTCCGAGAACCGGGGCGAGCCCCCCGATATCGACGTCGATTTCGAGCACGAGCGCCGCGAGGAGGTGATCCAGCACCTCTACGACCGCTACGGCCGGGACCGGGCCGCCCTCTGCGCCACGGTGATCCATTACCGCCCGCGCATGGCGATCCGCGAGGTCGGCAAGGTGCTGGGGCTCACCGAGGACGTGACCGCGGCGATCGCCGACACGGTCTGGGGCTCCTGGGGCAAGGACGTGCCGGACAAGCACGTGCGCGAGGCCGGCCTCGATCCCGACAACCCGATGCTCCGGCAGGCCCTCGACCTCGCGCACCAGCTGATCGGCTTCCCCCGCCACCTGTCGCAGCATGTCGGCGGCTTCATCCTGACCCGGGGGCGCCTCGACGAGACCGTGCCGGTGGGCAACGGCGCCATGGCGGACCGCACCTTCATCGAGTGGGACAAGGACGACATCGACGCGATCGGCCTGATGAAGGTCGACGTGCTGGCGCTCGGCATGCTGACCTGCCTCAAGCGCGGCCTCGATTTTCTGGAGCGGGACCACGGCCTGTTCTACGAGACGCTCGCCGACCTGCCCCGGGAGGATCCCGACACCTACGCGATGCTGGCGAAGGCCGATTCGGTGGGCGTGTTCCAGGTCGAGAGCCGGGCGCAGATGTCGATGCTGCCGCGCCTCAAGCCGAAGGAGTTCTACGACCTCGTCGTGCAGGTGGCGATCGTGCGCCCCGGCCCGATCCAGGGCGACATGGTCCATCCCTACCTGCGGCGGCGCTCCGGGATCGACCCGGTGGTCTATCCGGCACCGCATCCGGATCACGGGCCGGCGGACGAGCTGCACACGGTGCTGCACAAGACCTATGGCGTGCCGCTGTTCCAGGAGCACGCGATGCAGATCGCCATCACGGCGGCGGGCTTCACCCCGGCCGAGGCCGACGGGCTGCGCCGGGCGATGGCGACCTTCCGGCATGTCGGCTCGATCGGCGGTTTCGAGCAAAAATTCGTGGGCGGCATGACCCGCCGCGGCTACCCGGCGGATTTCGCCGAGCGCTGCTTCGCGCAGATCAAGGGCTTCTCCACCTACGGCTTCCCGGAGAGCCACGCGGCGAGCTTCGCGCTCTTGGTCTACGCCTCCGCCTGGATGAAGTGCCGGCACCCGGACGTCTTCCTGGCCGCGATCCTCAACGCCCAGCCGATGGGCTTCTACCAGCCGGCCCAGCTCGTGCGCGACGCCCGCGCCCACGGGGTCGAGGTGCGAGGCGTCTGCGTCAACGCCAGCGCCTGGGACTGCACCCTGGAGCCGGCCGCGGATCCGAAGCTGCACGCGGTGCGCCTCGGCCTGCGGCAGGTGCGCGGCCTGCCCGAGGCGGCGATGCACCGGCTCGTCCGGCTGCGCGCCAACGGCTATGCCAGCATCGAGGGGCTGCAGGCGGCCCTCGCCTTGCCGCGCAACGCCCTGGAGCGCCTGGCCGAGGCGGACGCGTTCCGGTCGCTCGGCCTCGACCGGCGCGCCGCCCTGTGGATGGTGCGGACGCTGGAGGGCACCGCGTCCCGCAAGGCGGCCAAGGCGGATGGAGCCGAGCGCCGCGGCCATCTGCTCGATGCGCCGCTGCCGCTCTTCGCCTGGCACGCCGATGACGGCCTGTTCCGGCACGAGCCGCAGGTGAACCTGCCGACATTGCCCCTGCCCGAGGCGGTGGCCGAGGATTACGCCGCCACCGGCCTGTCGCTCCAGGGGCACCCGGTCGCGTTCTTCCGGGGCCGCCTCGCCCGGATCGGCGCGATCCCGGCCCGGGCCCATTGCGATCCGGCCCTGCCCCAGGGCGCCCGGGTCACGGTGGCGGGCCTCGTGCTGATCCGCCAGAGGCCGGGCACCGCCAAGGGCGTGGTGTTCCTGACCCTGGAGGACGAGACCGGCATCGCCAACGTGATCATCTGGAAGACGGTGTTCGAGGCCAACCGCCGGGCCGCCATGCAGGCCCGCTTCCTCGCCGTGCGCGGCCGGGTGCAGCGGGCCGAGGGGGTGGTCCATCTGGTCGCCGAGGGGTTCCGCGACCTCACGGATTCCCTGCGCGACCTGCGCGCGGCCGGGATGCGGCTGCCGCCCGAGACCACGGATTTCGGTGCGCCCCCGGACCGGCGGATGTATCCGAGCCGGGATTTTCATTGAGCGCCCGTGCGGGACGCCCCACCGGCACTGCGCGCGGGCTGTCGAATACCGACGCTTCGCCGACCGCTCTCGACCCGAGAGCGCGACGCTCCAGAAGCGCGCAAGCGGCCACGCGATCCGATCGAAGCCGGTCGCGAAGGGCTGGATCGCGAGCCGTTTCGTCGGCCTGTACAGACCGCGCAGCTACGGGGCGTGCCGATCTGAGATCTGGGGACGAAAGGCCCCCGGGCCTCTGTGGTCGCGTCTATTTCGGGATCGATACCAAGATGTGCGCGCCGCAAGGGGCGCGCTCAATATTTCATGAATAGAGATTTTATTAAATAATTAACCTATGAGAGCGACGCATAAGTGGATAAATCTTAGCCTGGTGAGCGTCGGACGGTCTATTCCAGGGACTATGGCGCGGGACAACGCGAGCGCCGGCCTGTGCGGCCTGAGGGCGCGGTCTGCTTTCCGTCGCCGCGTGATGCCAAGGCCAGGGTCACGCGCATGCTCAAGGGTATCGTCGCGCGGGGTCGGGGTTGGACGAGCCTTCAGAAGCCTATCCAAACTCAAGATGCGGCATCCGATCACGCTCGGCAGGAAACGCTTTTCCTTCCGTACAGGCGATCAGGTCAGCCCTCAGCGAGCCCCGTTGGCCGTATCTGCATCGTGTTGCACGACCCGCCGTTGCGCCGTCCGCCGGGTCGGCAAATCGAGGCGCGCGTGGTGCTCTCGGGGCATTCTGCGAAGCCATCAATTCGCCTTACGCGGTATAAATATCCGCCGCAGCACGTCCATCGATCGTTTGTAATATGAGCAAAACGAATAAGATTCGCGTCGGTATGATCGCTCTGGTTCTGGCTGTCGTATTGGTAGCCCTTGCCAGCTGGATGGAAGGTCGACTCATCATGTACTGATTCTATTTTCTGCTGACGTCTCCTGAAAATATTGCCGAACTGATCAGGTATCCTCCTTGCAGGCTTGAAAGCTGAGCAAATACAACCACAAGTCTGTACCACAGGAATTCGTTGTAGAACGCTGAAAAAAGAAGTTGTGAGAAAAGAATTACGATCGACACGAATATCACGGCGCTCACGCGCATGTACTTTCCTATCACACCGCCCGTAAGAGCAAACAAATCAGCCGCCAGCATAGATATTGACCCATATATGCAATCAATAAGCAGGCGGACTGCGAAGATTAACCTTCTTCAGCCGGGGCAACCACGAATTGTTGGTCCCTGTATAATTGGTTTTTGGCCAGGCAATATCAAGGTACAAATTGACGCATTTATGAATGGTTACTGCTATACCGATGATCTTGTTCAACTGGCAATTCGGCAATCCAAATTATAACGTGCATTATATTCCTTGTGAAAGCGATCAGACGCGCGATGATCGGGAAGTACCTGGGCGGCGCTCCGACCATCACCCGCTCGTCGCGCGCAGGCTTTCGGCTTTGATCCATCTCGCGCATGCTGAAGAGCACTGAGGCCTCCCACCGGCACGCCTCTGTCGGTCCCGTTCGAGGTCGGCTCCGGGGGAGAGCTTCACTGGGCCCGTTACCCGGAAGCCGATGGTCTGTTCTGAGCGCATTCCGCCCGTCCGGGGTGACGGTCCGAGGCGGACGCGGCTCCGGCATCGACACCGCCGGGTCTCGCGAGCCGCTCAGCCGGCTTCAACGCGGCCCCGCACCCTCAGGGCGTGTAGTGCGTGAAGACGAAATCGTCGCCCGCCGGGGCCCGGGCGTGGCAGGGCGCGCAGGTCCCCATCAGCGCTGCGCTGCGGTTGGCCTTGCCGCCCTCGAACTGTCCGTAGCCCCAGCCGCCGGTGTCGGCGTACCGCGTCGCGTCCTTGGCGCTGAGTTGCACGTTCGTGGGTGCGCCCGGGACGAAGGATTGAGCCTGGCCGAAGATCGCGTTGTTCTCCTCGGACGGCACATACGCGTAGGCCAGCCGCGCGATCACGGCGCCATCCGGGAACGGACGCGTCCCGTCCCGGAAGGCCTGCACGGCGATGTCGTTGCCGAGTACGGCACGGATGTCATTGAGGCTGCCGGCCTCGTGAGCCATGCTGATCAGCCGCCAATCGCGGTACCCGACAGGGAGCTTCACGCCGAAGATCGGGGAGCCGTCGTCATCGGCGCTTCCGGCGGCGGCTGGCAGCAGGGCGAGCGCGCACGCTGCCGCCCAGGACCACGAATGCCTGCGTTCCATCGCATATCTCCGTCAGATCGGTGCCGCCAACGTGTCCTTGCCTCGTGAACACTGCAACTTGGGATCGCGGCGGATGAGCGGCCTCGCACCAGCAGTCGCGCCGCCCGCGGACGGATTTCGGCGCAGCCGTTCGGTGGCGGACCGGCGGGCTCGGGGGTGGGGCGGTGCCCGCGTCCATGACTCCCAGCCGCCATCGCCCGGGGCGCGAACCGATGCGGGGCGTGTCTCGGAGGCCGGCGTGAGGCCGGGCGACACTTTGCCCGGCGGGTGCGGAAAAAGGCTCGAGCGGCGTCCCACGTGCCGGGTCTCTTTAGGCGATGACCCGGCGCCTCGAGGCGGGTGGGGACGATGACGCCGATCCGGGTGCGGCATCCTGTCGATGGGTTTTTCGCGTCAAACGGTACCGTCCCTGAACCCTTCGTGCGAATCGGCCGTTTAGGTCCCGGCCTGCGAGCGCGCAGGCCTCAGCCGATTGCCGGAGGTGACGAACGCCGGGCATGGAAGAGCAGGTTCGATGGAACAGCCCGACGCATGGCATCTGACGGACCGGCTCGACGCCGAGCACGGTAAGGGCGATCCGTTCGCCGCCGCAGTCCGCGCCACGCGGATGGCCATGATCGTCACCAATCCGCGCCTGCCCGACAACCCGATCGTCTTCGCCAACGACGCGTTCCTGCGGATGACGGGCTACGAGCGCGAGGACGTGCTCGGCCGCAATTGCCGCCTCCTCCAGGGTGAGAACACCGATCGCGGCGCCGTGGCGCTGATCCGCGAGGCCGTCACGGCGCAGCGGGACATCGCCATCGACCTGCTGAACTACCGCAAGGACGGGTCGTCGTTCTGGAACGCCCTGTATCTCAGCCCGGTCGCCAACGAGGCCGGCGAGGTGCTGTTCTTCTTCGCCTCGCAGCTCGACGTCACCGACCGCGTGGACGCCCATCTCCGGGTCCAGCAGGAGAAGGACCATTTCGAGGCCGAGGTCGCCCGCCGGACCCGCGACCTGACCGACGCCCTGGCGACGCAGACCATGCTGGTCCACGAGGTCGATCACCGGGTCAAGAACAACCTCCAGATGATCGCGGCCCTGCTCGCTATGCAGACCAAGGCGATCACCGATCCGGCGGCGCGCAGCGCCATGGAGGCGATGCTGACCCGCGTGGAGGCCCTCGGCACGGTCCACCGCCGGCTCTACCAGTCCAACAACGTCGAGCGCTTCGACGTCGCCGAGTTCGCCCGCGACCTCGCCACCGACCTCGTGCGCGGCTCGGGCCTCGACCGCATCCGCCTGCATCTGGACCTCGAGACCGTGGAGATCCCGGTCGCCAAGGCGCCGCCGGTGGCGCTGATGATGAACGAGCTGATCACCAACGCGCTCAAGCACGCCTTCCCGGGCGACCGCGCCGGCCGGCTGTCCGTGACGGTGGCGCCGGACGACCGCTATTTCAGCATCAAGATCGCCGACGACGGCGTCGGCATGCCCGTGCAGGTCATGGAGCAGCGCTCATTCGGCAAGCGGCTGATCGGCACCCTGTGCCGCCAGCTCAGTGCCAGCATCGCCTGGCAGGCGAACGACCCGGGCACGATCGTCAACGTCCGCCTGCCCCGCGAGATGGCTACCGGTCTGGAGGCCACATGAGCGAGCCGATGCGGATCCTCGTCGTCGAGGACGAGGCCCTGATCCTGATGCAGATCGAGATGATGCTGGAGGCGGCCGGCTATCGCGTCGTGGGCACTGCCATGACGGCCGGGGAGGCGATCGCCCTCATCCACGAGACCCGCCCGGAACTGGTGCTGATCGATCTGCGGCTCGGCGACGATTCCTCGGGCGTCGAGGTGGCCCATGCCGTGCGCGATATCGGCGGCATCACGGCGGCCTTCATGACCGCCAACGCCCGGGCGCTCTCGGACGATTTGGAGGGCGCCACGGCGGTGATCGCCAAGCCCTTCACCGGCTCGGTGCTGGAAGATTCCCTCGCTTATCTCGAGGATTGCGTCCGCTGCCCGCCCCCGGCCGAGCTGGTGCCGGTGGGGATGCGGGTCGCCCCGGCCCTGCTCAAGAGCTTCGCCCAGATGCGGGCCTGAACCCGGCCCTCGACAGGCCGGGCGCCGCGCGTAGAGTGCCGGCCATGCCAAACGTCGCCGTTCCGCGCCCGCTCCTCGCCCTCGTCCTCGCGGCCCTGGCCGGCCTGCCGGCCGCCGCCCGGGCGGAGCCCTGCGACGACCTCGCTCACCAGATCGCCGGGGCGATCGGCGGCAAGGTCGGGAAGCGGGCCGGGCCCAGCATCGACATCCGGCTCGCCGGCCCGATCAAGTTCGACGTGACCTGCCGGGCCGAGCCGATCGTGCAGGCGACCTCCGCCGAACCGAGCCCCTCGGCGGCCTTCTTCCGCGACCTGGCGGCGGCCTCCGAGATCCTGGTGGGCGAGCCGGCCGCGCGGGTCGAGCCGATCATCGCCGACGCGTACCGGACCGCCCTCTCGGAGCGGCGCAAGTCGTTCATCCAGCAGAACGGCTGGTCGGCCTCCTGCTACACCGACCCCGGCAGCAGCGCGATGCGCACCCTCTGCTCGGTGGGGCGGATCCCGCCGCGGTGACGCCGGCTTGACCGGTGCGCCGGCCGGTCCGATCCTGGCTGCGCCATCCTATACGGACTCGCCATGACAGCGTTCGCCACACGGCCGCGGCCGGCCGAGCCGCACGTCACGTTCCAGGATTTCGTGGCCTCCCGCCCCGACGAGGAAAAGTGGGAGCTGATCGAGGGCTGCTTCGTCATGCAGGCTCAGCCCAGCATCGACCACCAGATCATCAGCAGCAATCTGGACCGCCTGCTGAACGACGCCCTCGAGCGCACGGCGCCCGGTCGGATTGCCGTCCCGAATCCTGCGATCGATCTCAGCCCTACGATCCGAGGACATACCTACGTCCCCGACATCGCCATCATCGACTTGGCGGAGTTCGAGCCGGGCCAGAACGTCGTCGGCACACTCTACCTCGCCGTTGAAATCATCTCACCGAGCGACAGGCGCCGGTTATCGAGCCTCAATCGTCGAAAGATCGACGTGAAGCTCGCCGGCTACGAAGCCCTGCCGATGTGCGAGGCTTTGCTCCTCGTCGAGCAACGAGCCTTCGACGTCACCCTGTCGGAGCGGACCGGGTCCGGCTGGGTCCGTCGTCGGATGACGGATCCCGACGACCGGCTCGTCATCGCCTCAGCCGGGCTCGAGTGCCGGCTGGGCGATGTCTACGCCCGCACCACGCTGGCGCGGGCGCGACGCTGATCAATACTCGATCACGTCCTCGAGGGCGTAGTGCTTCACCGTCTTCCGGTTGGCGATCAGCTCGTCCACGGTCGGCTCGCCCTTGAGGGCGCGGGCGATGGCGAGCTTCGTCGCCTCGTAGTTGGTGCGGTAGAGGTCCTTGCGGTCGAGGTTGTCGTCCTCGGCGCAGCGCGGGTCGAGCCAGATCATGATGATCATGCACAGCTCGTCGAGCCCGTCCTTCGGCAGCACGCCCTCGATGATGCAATCCACGATCGCGTCGCCGGTGGCCGCCTGGACGACGCCGCCGAGCAGCTCGACATATTCGGCCGTGTGGATCGTCGCCTTGGTGGTCATCATCGTGGCCGGGCGCACCAGCTGGTTGAGGTCGCGCACCACGAACATCCGGGTATGGCCCTGGACCTGCCCCATCATCGACGCGAAGGCCTGGCCCACCGGCCCGCGCACCGAGCCGATCAGCACCTCGGGCATCGCGTCGGTGTACTGGCCCTCGGCCGCCAGCACGGTGGCCTCGCCCGTGCGGAACCAGATCTCTTGCATGTGTCGCGACTCCACTCTGTCAGCCCGCCCGGGGAGACATCATCGAGGCGGCGGCGTCAATCGGTTCAGAGCAGGCCGACCCCGTCGAGCACGCCGATCATGGCGAACGCCACGGTCAGGCCGGACACGCCGTAGACCACCCATTTGTAGGCGCCCCGCACCCGTCTGTCCTCCGGCAGGGCCCGGGTGGCGAGCAGGATCAGCAGGCCCAGCGCCAGCGGCAGCAGCAGCGCGTTCATCACCTCGACGGCGATGTTGAGCGCGACGAGATTCGTCACGAGCTGCACGGTGACCGCCCCCGCCACGACGACCAGGGCGAAGGTGCCGTAGAAGGCCGGCGCCTCGCGGGGCGATTGTTCGAGGGAATGCGGGCGGCCGGTGACGTCGCCGAAGCCCCAGGCGAGCGCCAGCGCGACGACGTTGAGGGCCACGAAGGCCGCGGCGACGATGCCGACCCCGAACACCACCTGCCCGAGCCAGGGGCCCAGCGCCGGCGTGAAGGCGCCCGCGAGGTCTCCGACCGTCTCGAGGCCGTTCTTGGTGCCCTGCCCGGCCTGGCCGATCGTGGCGGCGGCCGCGATCAGGATCGCACCCATCACGCATTGCGAGATCACGGCACCCACGAAGGTATCGAGCCGCGCAGTCCGGGCATGGTCCCAGCCGAGGCCTTTGTCGACGATCGCCGATTGCTGGTAGAAGATCATCCACGGCATGATCACCGCGCCGATATTGGCGGCGATCAGCACCCGGTAGGAGCTGTCGCCGAGAGGCATGTGGGCAAAGGAGGCGACGATGTCGCCCGGATTCGGCCGGGCCGCGATGGCGAGCCCGATGAACACGAGCTCGAACAGCCCGACCGCGATCGCCACGACCTCGACGCGCCGGTAGCTCCCGGTGAACACCAGCCCGAGAAGCAGGGCGGCGGGCAATCCGAGGCTGACGAGGCGCGGCACCCCGAACACGTCGCCGATGCCGGCCATGCCGGAGAACTCGGTGACGATCGCCCCGATCCCGGCGACCACGAGGCCGGCATACGAGATCCAGGCCCAGATCGGCCCGTAATGCGCGCGGATCAGCTCCCCATGGCCGCGGCCGGTTGCGGTCCCGAGGCGGACCGTGAGCTCCTGGACGATGTACAGGATCGGCACGAGCAGGATCTGCAGCAGCAACAGGGAGTAGCCCCAGCGGGCACCGCTCTGCGCCGCCGTGATGAGGCTGCCGACATCCGTATCGGCCAGCATCACGACGAGACCGGGGCCGGCGGTCTTGAGCAGGGTGGACAGGCGAGGCAGGGAAGCGGCGTGCGGCACCGGATCGGAACAGCGGCGGGCGCGGGCCGTTCCGGCGGGAGCCTGCGGCGTTTTTTCGGGTCTGCCAGGCAGGAAGGGGTTGTGATGACCAAGAGCACGGATCGCGGCGGCTGGAGCCTCCAGGCGAGTGCCGTCCCGGACGGGGTGCGGCTGGAACTCGCCCTCGCCGACCTCGGCGGCAGCCCGGTCACGGCGGCCATCGTGCTGGACCGGTCGGAAGCCCGCGCCTTCGCCCGCGCCCTGCTGGCGGCGGCCGGCGATGCCGCCGAGCGCACGTTTCCGAAGCCCGGAACCTGACCGGTCCTCGGGCCTCAAAAGAATTACTGCTGGTTCAGGCCCGGATTGCGGCCGGGCAGGCGCGGCACCACCGTGCCCCGCTTCTCGATCGGTCCGTCGCAGGCATAGGCGAACTCGCTCTTCTGCGGGTCGAACACCGTCTCGCCGGTGATCCGGCAATCTTCCCGCACGGTCTCGTCCAGATAGGCGCGGGCGGCGGTGCGGAACCGCTTCACCCGGCTTGCCGCCGGATCGGGATCGATCCGCACCTCGCTGAGATTGCAGCCGGCATATTCGCGCAGCGCGTTCGAGACGATCAGCATCCGGCGCAGCTGCCGGTTGTCGTAGACCTCGTAGGGCTCCTTGCAGCCGATCGTGACCACCTGCGGGGTGAGCGCGACGTAGTTCCGCGAGATGTACGAGAATCCGGTGGTGCAGCCGGCCAAGGCCAGGCCGACACTCACCCAGCCGATGGGCAGCAGAGCCGCGCGCCGTCGCATCCTCGTCATCCCAAGCCCAGTTCCAGCCCCGTGGCGCATTGAAACGGCCCCGCTTGACCAGTCAATGCGTTTGTCGCCCCGACCGGCGCTCAGCCCCCGAACGCATCCCCGACGAGCCGGTGCACGTACCGGAACGCCTCCGTGGCGCCGGCGGCGGCGCGGGCCTCGCCGTCGCCCGCGAGCGCGATCCGGTCGAGCGCGGTGGTGAATTGCCGCCAGTGCAGCCCGCGTCCGTCCGGATGCCCGGCGAGGTGGCGGGCGCCGTGGCCTTCCGAGAGGCCGAGCTTCCGGGCTTCCTTGATCAGGATGGCGGCGCCGAGATTCGAGCCCTCCGCGACGTAGAGCCAGCCGAGCCCGGCCACGGGATCGATCGCGTCCCCGTCCTCCGCGGCTGCGTCGGGGATCCGGCCGGTCACGTCGCGCAGATCCTGCGCGATCAGGGTGAGACGGCGCCTCCCGTCGAGATCGGGCAGGAAGAAGCCCAGCGCGCCGTCGCGATAGAGCGGATCGACCCGTGTATGGAATCGGTATTGGACCTGCAGGAACAGCGCGTACCGTTCGAGGCTCGCGAAGGGCTGTCCCGCCATGACCCGCCGGTCGAGCTGATCATGGGCCGCCGCCGTCGCGGACCGCAGGCGCTTCACGCGGCTGCCCGGTTCGACAATATCGGATGTTGAGACGTCCATTCGACCCATGTCTTGATGGGGCACGCGACCGTTCCAGACGGTCGAGTCCAATTCTATCCGGGTCGAGGTCGGGACCTCGCCGTCCGGCACGAACCTTCATAGCGTCCGGACCATCCGATGCGATTCAGGTCACCGTGAGGCCGAGGGGCAGAGTGCGCAGGCTTGCGCGACAGGGCGCCTCGGCCCATCAAGCTTGGCCGGATCAGGCTTGCGGAACACTTGCGGAACGTTTAACGTGTTCGTGATTTGTTTCCGAGGCCGCGTCGATGCGGTCCGCCAAGCCGCGAGTCCCCCGTCGATGCTCACGCGCAAGCAATTGGACCTCCTGCGTTTCATCCAGAGCCGCATGCAGGAATGCGGCGTCCCGCCCTCGTTCGACGAGATGAAGGACGCCCTCGATTTGAAGTCCAAGTCGGGCATCCACCGGCTGATCACGGCCCTGGAGGAGCGCGGCTTCCTGCGGCGCCTGCCGAATCGGGCGCGGGCCATCGAGGTGATCCGCATCCCCGAGAGCCTGTCGCAGGCCGCCGCGCCGCCGGCCGAGCCCCGCCGCTTCACCCCGAGCGTGGTCGAAGGTGGCAAGTCCAAGCTGCCGCCCCAGCCCGCGACCACCCGGATGATCGATGATGGCGGGCGCGCCATCTCGATTCCGGTGATGGGCCGGATCGCGGCCGGTACGCCGGTCTCGGCGATCCAGAACCAGAGCCACGCCATCACCATGTCGCCGGACTTCCTGGCCGGCGGCGAGCATTACGCCCTCGAAGTGCGCGGCGATTCGATGGTCGATGCCGGCATCCTCGACGGCGACCTCGTGGTGATCCGCAAGCAGGACACGGCCAATACCGGCGACATCATCGTGGCGCTGATCGACGACGAGGAGGCCACGCTGAAGCGTCTGCGTCGCCGCGGCTCCTCGATCGCCCTGGAGGCCGCCAACCCGGCCTACGAGACCCGCGTGCTCGGACCCGACCGGGTCCAGATCCAGGGCCGGCTCGTCAGCCTCGTCCGCCGCTACTGAAGCGGCTCGGTCGGCGCGTCGCCGGGCCCGGCTTCGGGACCGGCGGCGTCGGGCTCGGACGGGATCGGGGCGCCGGGAGCGGGCATTTCGGTCCGCTGCACTGGTGACGGCCCGGCATTGGGGGACGGTCGCCAGGGAACGGAGCGGCCCTCGTCGTGGGCATAGCGAACCGTGAATCCCGCGCGGTCGGCCCGAAGGGCGACGGCGCCGTGGGCGGCGAGCGCCCGGCGGTCGATCACCAGCGGCGCGTGGCAGGTCGGCGGCGCGGCGAGCCGGGTGATCAGCACCGCCGCCCGGGCGCAATCCTCCGCGAAGGCGCGCCGGTCGCGGACCAGGGCGATGGCGCGGCCATCCGGCAGGCGCGCGGTGCAGCCGAGACGGTCGCAGCGTCCGCTCTGCGCGACACCGCCGATGACCGCCTTGGCCGACCGGCCGTCGCCATCCGCCTTGAGCCACTGCTCCAGCACGAAGGCCGACGGGCTGCCCAGCGCCGCCAGGCGTCCATCGGTCCCGCGTACGGCCGCGCCGCCGCCCTGCCGATCGATATAGAGATCGAAGCGGTCCGGCATCGCGGCGAGTCCGAGCCCCAGTAGGGCGGGCGGCAGGGCGAGCCAGCGCAGCCGCGAGACCGGGAGCGTGGCCAGGAGCAGCCCCGCCGCCAGCAGCACCAGCGCGCCGGTGCCGAAAGCCGGCAGCACCAGGGTGGCCCGATCGAAGCCGGCGATCCATTCCGAGATCGCCAGCATGCCGCCCACCGCCTGCCCCATCAGCCACCAGACCGGCCGGTCGAGGGCGAAGGGATAGGCCAGGATCCCGATAACCGCCGCGGGCATCACCACCAGCGAGACGAGCGGCAGGGTCAGGGCGTTGCCGATCAGCCCGAACGGCTGGATCGTCTGGAAATGGTAGGTGGCGAATGGCGCGGTGGCGATCTGCGCCACGAGCGTCGTCGCCAGGGTGCCGGTCACGGCCGCGAGGCCGGAGCCGACGAGCCGCTCGATCCGCCCTGCCCCCGGCCGCCGGAACAGGCCGCCCTCGATCAGCCGCGCGCAGGCGATCAGCCCGGCCACCGCCCCGAACGACATCTGGAAGCTCGGCCCGAGAAGGCCCTCGGGCTCCCGTGCCAGGGCGATCAAAGCGGCGAGCGCCATGTTGCGCATCGACAAAGCCGGTCGATCGACCAGGATCGCGCCCAGCATGATCAGGGTCATGATCAGCGAGCGCTCGGCGGCGATGTCCCAGCCCGAGAAGGCGCAATAGGCGGTGACGCCCAGCATCGCGAACCCGGCGGCGATCTTCTTGATCGGCCAGACCAGGGCGCAGAACGGGATGAGAGCCAGGGCCGCCCGCACCAGCCAGAACACCACGCCGGCGGCCAGCACCATGTGGAGGCCCGAGATGGAGACGACGTGATAGATGCCCGCGGCCCGGAGCGCGTCGTTGGCGGCCGGCCCGATCAGCCCGCGCTTGCCCGTCACCAGCGCGGCCGCCACCGCTCCCGCCTGGCCGCCCTCGGCCTGCGCGATCCGGCGCGTCAGCGCGTTGCGGGCCTCGTCCAGCAGGGCCGCGAGCCGCAGGCGCAGCGGCGGCGGTGCGGGCGGCGCCTGAACCGTGATCGCGCCGATCAGCGAGCCCACCGCGCCGATCCCCTGGAAATAGGCATCCCGGGCGAAGTCGTAGCCGCCGGGTCGTGCCGCCTCGGGCGGCGGTAGCAATCGTGCCGTGGCGGCGATGAAATCCCCGGGCCGCAGGGGCGGCGCCGTCCGGAACGAGACCCGGACCCGGAGCGGCCTCACCGCCGGATCGAGCCCGGCGAAGCTCTCCACCCGGATCACGAGCCGGGCACCGACCTCGCGCTCGTCCAGCGCCTCGATCATTCCGGTGAGCGGCCCGATGGTGGTCCGGGACAGGATCGGGGCCGCCACCTGCCCGACCCGCCAGGTCGCCGCGGCGAAGCCGAGGAAGCCGGCAGCCAGCGCCAGCGCGAGAGCCAGACTCCCCGGCCGCGCGCCCAGGAACGGCACCGGCGCGAGCGCCAGCGCCGCCCCGACGAGCGGCGCGGCCAGAAAGGGCGTCCCGTCGGCGCCCGCGAAGAACACCAGGATCCCGGTGCCGAATGCCACCGCCAGCCAGGGGAATAGGCGGCGCTGCTCGACCTCCCGGGCGAGGCCGCCGGCAAACCAGTCGCGCAGCGCCGGCGCCCATGCGGGGCGCGGCCCGGCGAGCGCCACCGCGCCGCCCGCCAGCCTCGCGCCGATCCGCCGCATCCGCCCTCGCCTCGCGCCGGGCGACTCAGCTCCGGCATGGGATTCTTAACGCACCCCTCGGCCCGTGCTACAGCGCGTACTTCGTGCTACGGGCGCCACTTCGTGCGCCGGGCGCCGCCCGAATGCCCTGCCCCGCCCCGTCGCCCTCCGCCCCCGAACATATCGGCCCGATGTCCTCAGCCGTCGTCACGCGCTTCGCCCCCTCGCCCACCGGCTACCTCCATATCGGAGGAGCCCGCACGGCGCTGTTCAACTGGCTCTATGCCCGGCACACCGGCGGCAAGATGCTGCTGCGCATCGAGGATACCGACCGGGAACGCTCGACCAAGGGCGCGATCGACGCGATCCTCGACGGCCTGTCCTGGCTCGGCCTCGACTGGGACGGGGACGTGGTCTTCCAGTTCGCCCGGGCCGAGCGCCACCGCGCCGTCGCCGAGGAGCTGCTGGCCGCCGGCCGCGCCTATCACTGCTACGCCTCCGCGGAGGAGCTCACGCAGATGCGCGAGACCGCCCGCGCCGAGGGCCGCGCCCCGCGCTACGACGGGCGCTGGCGTGACCGGGACCCGTCCGAGGCGCCCGCCGGGGTCAAGCCGGTGATCCGGCTGCGCGCGCCCACCGAGGGCGAGACGGTGGTCGAGGACGCCGTGCAGGGCCGGGTGACCTGGGCCAACCGCGATCTCGACGACCTCGTGCTGCTGCGCTCGGACGGCACGCCGACCTATATGCTCGCCGTCGTGGTCGACGACCACGACATGGGCGTCACCCAGATCATCCGCGGCGACGACCACCTCACCAACGCCGCGCGCCAGAGCCAGATCTTCTCCGCGCTCGGCTGGGACATCCCCAAGATGGCCCATATCCCGCTGATCCACGGTGCCGACGGCGCCAAGCTGTCCAAGCGCCACGGCGCGCTGGGCGTCGAGGCCTATCGCGACCTCGGCTACCTGCCGGCGGCCCTGCGCAACTACCTGGTGCGGCTGGGCTGGAGCCACGGCGACCAGGAGGTGTTCTCCACCGAGGAGATGATCGCGGCCTTCGACCTGCGCGCGGTGGGGCGCTCGGCGGCGCGGTTCGACTTCGCCAAGCTCGCCAACCTCAACGGGCTCTACATCCGCGGCAGCGCCGATGCCGATCTGGTCGCCGCGATCGAGACGATCCTGCCCAATGTCGGCCCCGAGCGCGGCCTTCCGGCGACGCTCCAGCCCGACCTAAAGGACAAGCTGACCCAGGCCATGCCGGGCCTGAAGGAGCGGGCCAAGACGCTGATCGAGCTCCTCGACAGCGCCTATTACCTCACCGCCCAGCGCCCCCTGGCGCTCGACGACAAGGCCCGGGCGCTCCTCTCCGACGAGGGCCGGGCGCGCCTCGCCGGCGTGCTGCCGGCCCTCGAAGCCCTGCCCGACTGGAGCGCGGCCGCCACCGAGGGCGCCGTGCGCCAATATGCGGAGACCGCCGGATGCAAGCTCGGGCAGGTGGCCCAGCCGCTGCGGGCCGCGCTCACCGGGCGGACCACCTCCCCGCCCCTGTTCGACGTGATGGCCGTGCTCGGCGGGGCCGAGACCCTGGCCCGCCTCGGGGATCAGGTGGCCTGACGCATCGTCCCGAAGGCGAGCGTCTTTCGGGCCACGTCGATGCGCATCGCGAAACCCGGCCGGTTCGCCCGGGATGTGACATCCGGGACGATCCGGTCGCGCTGATCGGGCGACCGGGAACTGCGGGCGCCGGGTTGGATTTCGCTTGGCGAAGGGGTCGGGTTGTCACCCACCCCGTTGCTGCTGCACTGCCGTTTGGGTAACCCATGGCGCGTGAGCACCCGCAACATAACGCGGCGTGCTCCGGCCCCGGGGTCGCCTCGGGCAACCCGAGGCCGGCATCCGCCACGTCGCCAGAGAAGGGTCCACGTTCCATGAGCGCATCCAGCACCATCACCGTGGACGGCAAGGAGATCGAACTGCCGGTCAAATCCGGCACGATCGGCCCGGACGTCATCGATATCGGCAAGCTCTACGCCAAGACCGGCGCCTTCACCTTCGACCCGGGCTTCACCTCGACGGCGAGTTGCGAATCGAAGATCACCTACATCGACGGTGACGAGGGCGTGCTGCTCTACCGCGGCTACCCGATCGAGCAGCTCGCCGAGAAGGGCGACTTCCTCGAGACCTGCTACCTGATGCTGTTCGGCACCCTGCCGACCGCGGCCCAGAAGGCCGATTTCGACTACCGGGTCACGCGCCACACCATGGTGCACGACCAGATGAACCGGTTCTTCACGGGCTTCCGCCGCGACGCCCACCCGATGGCCGTGATGGTGGCCTCGGTAGGCGCGCTCTCGGCCTTCTACCACGACTCGACCGATATCACGGACGAGAGCCAGCGGATGATCGCGTCGATCCGCATGATCGCCAAGATGCCGACGCTGGCCGCGATGGCCTACAAGTATTCCATCGGCCAACCCTTCGTGTATCCGAAGAACGACCTCGACTACACCTCGAACTTCCTGCGGATGTGTTACGCGGTGCCGTGCGAGGAGTACGAGGTCAACCCGGTCTTCGCCAAGGCGCTGGACAAGATCTTCATCCTGCACGCCGACCACGAGCAGAACGCCTCGACCTCCACCGTCCGGCTCGCCGGCTCCTCGGGCGCGAACCCGTTCGCCTGCATCGCGGCCGGCATCGCCTGCCTGTGGGGCCCGGCCCATGGCGGCGCCAACGAGGCGGCGCTGAAGATGCTGATGGAGATCGGCACGCCCGAGAACGTCGGCAAGTACGTCGCCAAGGCCAAGGACAAGAACGACCCGTTCCGCCTGATGGGCTTCGGCCACCGGGTCTACAAGAACTACGACCCGCGCGCCCGGATCATGCAGAGCACCACGCACCAGGTGCTGAAGGAGCTCGGCAAGACCGAGGATCCGCTGCTGCACGTGGCCATGGAGCTGGAGCAGATCGCCCTCAAGGACGAATACTTCATCGAGAAGAAGCTCTACCCGAACATCGATTTCTACTCGGGCATCACCCTCAAGGCGATGGGCTTCCCGACCGACATGTTCACCGTGCTGTTCGCGGTGGCGCGCACGGTCGGCTGGATCGCGCAATGGGCCGAGATGATCGAGGACCCGATGCAGAAGATCGGCCGTCCGCGCCAGCTTTATGTCGGCCCGACCCAGCGCGACTACGTGCCGGTGGACCAGCGCGGCTGAGCCGGCCCATCGAACCCGATGTGACCCCTGGGGCGGCCGAAGGGCCGCCCCTCTCGTTTGCGCCTGCCGCAGGATCGGTCGTCACGCTCCGCCTCCCCGTCCGGCCGCCCTACGATTGGGCGTCGATCCGCGCCTTCCTGGCGAAGCGGACGATCCTGGGGGTCGAATCGGCCGAGCCCGGCGAGCCGTCTTATGCGCGCACCATCTGCATCGGCGGCCGGCCCGGCATCGTCGCTGTCGCGTTCGGCGATGATGCGCTGCACGCGACGCTCCACGGCCTCGCCTCAAGCTCCGAACCGGAGATCGCCGCGCGCCTGCGCCGCCTGTTCGATTGCGATACCGACCCGGCGGCGATCGCGGCCTGCCTGTCCCGGGACCCGACCCTGTCGGACTTGGTGGCGGCTCGCCCCGGATTGCGCCTGCCGGGCGCCTGGGACCCGTTCGAGACCGGCTGCCGGGCGATTTTGGGCCAGCAGGTTTCTGTTGCCGCCGCGATCCGGCTCGCCGGAAAGCTGGTCGCGGCCTTCGGGACGCCCCTGGCGGAGCCGGTCGGCAGCCTGACCCATGTCTTCCCGACGTCGGCCCAGCTGGCCGAGGCCGATGTGGCGCTGGCCCTAAACATGCCTCGCTCCCGCGGCGCGGCAATCCGGGCACTGGCGGCGGCGGCGCTCGCCGATCCGGACCTGTTCGCCCCCGCCGGGACTCTGGAGGCGGCGGTGCTGCGCTTCACGGCGATTCGCGGGATCGGTCCCTGGACGGCCCAGTACATCGCCATGCGGGCGCTCCAGCTGCCGGATGCGCTGCCAGTGGGCGATGTCGGCCTGCTGCGCGCCCTCGCGACCGGCACCGGCCGCCCGAGCCCGGCCGCGCTCCTCGCCCGGGCCGAGGCCTGGCGGCCGTTCCGGGCCTACGCGGCCCAGCACCTCTGGGCCGCGGACGAAGCGGCCGTGACGGGGCGGTGAGGCGAGCGGTGGGCTTCCTTTTGCCCATGGTCAGGCCGGGTTAACGTTAGGGCCGGCCGGGGGGCTTGGTTGATGCCGGAACTGGACGAGGAAGCGCGCGACAAGCTTGTCGCGAACGAGCGCATCAAGTTCACAGGGACCTACGCCAATGGTCTCGCCGTCGCGATCTTCGCCGTGGGTGGTTTCGCGCCGTTCATATCGACCGCCCTGTCGGATCGCCCGCATTTCGCGCCCGTGCTCATCGCGATGGCGGTTTGCTGGATCATGAGTGGCGCCATACATTGGGGTGTGCGGCACGCGCTTCGGGATCTTCGCCCATGACGACAGCCCAGTTCCTTCTCCTGCTCGCGGTGCCTTTTGCTGGCGGTGTGCTGGCCTTCGGCGCGCTCTGGCTCGGCCAGCGTTCGCACTGAGACAGGGTCTGTCCCACCCGCGCCCTCATCCTGAGGTGCCGGAGCGTAGCGGAGGCCTCGAAGGAGGCCCCCAGATGGCCTTGCGATCTCTCAAGCCCTCCTTCGAGGCTGCGGCGCAGGATCTCAGCGACGAGAAAGCGGGTTCGGCGTCCGTCACGATCTCGTTTCGCTCAGCGCCCGAACCGCTCGAATTTCGGGAAGCTGCGCGCCATCATCAGGCCGACCTCGCCGCGGTGGCCGAGCCACTTCTCCAGCACCGCAGCGTTGGCGAGCCGCCCCTCGGCCGAGCCGTCCTGCCAGGGCAGGCCGTCGGCCAGCTTGAAGACGTGCGCGTCCGTGAGGCCCCCGCTGCGGCAGCGCTGGAGCCGGACGCCCTTGCCGCGGGAGAGTTCGGCCACCTCCGAGATCGGGAAGATCAGCAGCAGCTTCTCGGTGTTCACCACCGCCACATGATCGCCGTCGGCCGGGACGAGCACCACGGCGGTCGCGTCCCCGTCCAGGCCGAGCACGCCTTTGCCCTTGCGGGTGTTGGCCACCAGCGCGTCGGAGGGCGCCACGAAGCCGCGCCCGTCCGAGCCGGCGATGAGCAGCTTGGTCTCCGGCTTGTAAGGCAGCGCCGCCACCACCTCGGTGCCGTCGTCGAGGTCGACCATCAGGCGCACCGGATCGCCGAAGCCGCGGCCGCCCGGCAGCTTGGAGGCCTCGATGGTGAAGACCTTGCCGTTCGAGGCGAGCAGCAGGATCTTTTGGGTGGTCTCGCTCGGGAAGGCGATCTTCAGCCCGTCATCGCCCTTGAAGGCGACGCCCGAGAGGTCGGAGACGTGGCCCTTCAAGGCCCGGATCCAGCCCTTGGTCGAGACGATCACGGTGATCGGCTCGCGCTCGACCAGGGCCGCGGTGAAGTCGATGCCGCCGACATCGGGCGGGCTCGCGAGCGTCGTCCGGCGCTTGCCGAGCTTGGTCTCGGGCCCGAACGTCTTCTTCACGGCGCGGATCTGCGCCTGGATGGTCTTCCACTGCGCCGGCTCTGAGGCCAGGAGCGCATCGAGCTCGGCCTTCTCGGCGGTGAGCGCGTCGAGTTCCCGCTTCAGCTCCATCTCCTCCAGCTTGCGCAAGCTGCGCAGGCGGGTGTCGAGGATCGCGTTGGCCTGGACCTCGGTCAGCTCGAACCGCGCCATCAGGGCCGGCTTCGGCTCGTCCTCCTCGCGGATGATGCGGATCACCTCGTCGAGGTCGAGATAGACGATGAGCAGGCCGCCCAGGATCTCCAGGCGGCGGTCGATCTGCCCGAGGCGGTAGCGGGAGCGGCGCTGCAGCACCACCCGGCGGTGATCGACCCATTCCCGCAGGCACTCGGTGAGCCCGATCACCTTCGGCACGAGGCCGCCGACCAGGACGTTGAGGTTGAGCGGGATGCGGGCTTCGAGTTCCGTGAGCCGGAACAGCGATTCCATCAGGATCACCGGATCGACCGTGCGCGAGCGCGGCTCCAGCACGACGCGCACGTCCTCGGCCGATTCGTCGCGCACGTCGGCCAGCAGCGGCAGCTTCTTCTCCTGGAGAAGCTCGGCCATCTTCTCGATCAGCCGGCCCTTCGGGATCCCGTAGGGGATCTCGGTGACGATGATGTTCCAGGTGCCGCGGCCGAGATCCTCCTTGTGCCAGCGGGCCCGGACCCGGAAGGCGCCCCGGCCGGTCCGGTAGGCCTCGGCGATCGATTCGGGCGAATCGACCAGGATGCCGCCGGTGGGGAAATCCGGCCCCTGCACGAAGCTGTTGAGCTGGGCCGAGGTCGCCCCCGGATGGCTGATCAGGTAGAGCGCGGCGTCGCAGAGCTCGGCCGCGTTATGCGGCGGGATCGAGGTCGCCATGCCGACCGCGATGCCCTGGCTCCCGTTGGCGAGCAGGTTCGGGAAGGCGGCCGGCAGCACCACCGGCTCCTCCTTCTCGCCGTTGTAGGAGGGGCGGAAATCGACCGTGTCCTCGTCGATCCCGTCGAGCAGCAGCCGGGCGACCTCGGTGAGGCGGGCCTCGGTGTAGCGGTAGGCGGCCGGGCCATCGCCGTCGATGTTGCCGAAATTGCCCTGGCCGTCGACCAGCGGATAGCGCTGCGCGAAGTCCTGGGAGAGGCGCACCAGCGCGTCGTAGATCGCCTGGTCGCCGTGCGGGTGGAAGTCGCCCATCACGTCGCCGACGATCTTGGCGCATTTCTTGTGCGCGGTGTTCGGGTCGAGGCGGAGCAGCCGCATCCCGTACAGGATGCGCCGGTGCACGGGCTTCAGCCCGTCGCGGGCATCCGGCAGCGCCCGGTGCATGATCGTGGAGAGCGCATAGGCGAGGTAGCGCTCCTCCAGCGCGGATTTCAGCTCGACGCTCTCGATCCCGTCGCCGGACGGCGGCTCGAAGGGCTGGCCCATGACGGCTCCTGTCTGAGGGCGGGGCCGCCGACCGGCAGCACCACCACAACGCGCGATCCGTCCTTCCGGGGCGCCGGAGGCGAGCCCGGAATCCAGAACCGCCCGCCGTGCCCGGGGTGACGGACGCGTCCACCCGTTCGACGATGCGGCTCTGGATTCCGGGCTCCGCTGCGCGGCCCCGGAAGGACGGGGTTGGTCTCAACCGAGGCTCGGGCGGTCCCCGGCTCGGTCACATGCAGAACATAGCGCGAACATTACTCGGCCTCGCGACCGAGCGCAACGAATCGCGCGCGCTCCTCCGGCGCGGCGAGGCCGCGCGGACCCCAGACGTGCCGGTCGAGGAAGTACCCCGTCAAGGTAAACCCTTGTGCAACGCCGTCGGGCCCCGGCAATCCGCCTGCATGCAGGAAGGTGGGTAGGGCCAGGAGCTTATCGCGAAAAGGCTCTCCGGCGGAGGCGCTGACCGCCCGGCCGCTCTTGGGCGAGACGTAGGCCAGGGCGTCGTTGCCCCCGGTGGCCGCGCAGGCGGTGAGATCGAGGCCGAAGCCGAGCTCCGACAGGATCTCCAGCTCGAACCGCACCATCAGCGGCGGCGCCACGGCTGGATTGTCGAGATGATCGACCAGGATGCCCGCCGCCTCGTAGAGCGCCGGATGCGGGTCGCGCTCGGGCAGGAGACGCAGCAGCGCGGCCATGTGGCCGAGCCCGTAGAGGGCGATGCCCGAGCCGATCATCCGGGAGACCTGGGATTCGAGCGGCTCCACCGTGTAGGCGCCGAGCCCCTCGTCGAGCCGCGCCCGCCAGGTCAGCCGGACCCGGTTGCCGGGCTGGAGCACCGGCTGCATCCGGCGCGAGCGCCCGCCATGCACGAGCCCGAGATGGCGGCCGTGCGCCTCGGTCATCGCCTCCAGGATGACGCCGCTCTCCCCGTGCCGGCGCAGGCCCAGAACAATCCCGTCATCGATCCACTGCATGCAGGGGAGATAAGCACGCCTCGGCCATCTTGTGAGCCATCAAGCGCCTGGAAGATTTTCCGATCCTGGGGTCAGATCGCCAATGACGTGAGGTTTTCTGACCCGATTCGTGAACCGGGTCTCATAAAGATGTCGGTTAAGTGGATCAGGATCCCAGGAGGGTATGCCACGATGGCTGATGATCCCTTTGATAGGCGTTGGCTCGGCGCGTCGATCCTCATCGAGCACTGGCATTTCCATCGCCGTCTCTTGGCCCGATACGGGGTCATCCTCGCTCCGGGCGAGTTCACGAAGATGATGAAGGACATTCGATCCGGCCGAGCGCTCCTTGTTGAGGCACGACGGGGGAACCGGCGTGTGTTCTCTGTCAGGTTGAACACAGCAGGGGAGAGGGTCTTTGTAGTCATGATCGGGCTACGTCTCGTTACAGCTCTGAAGCCCAGCGCGAAGCTGTGTCGGATGCGGTCAGATCGGCTCGCCCGCCGGCGACACTGCAGCGATGGCGTGGTGATTTCGGACGCTCGCGTGACGATCGGTGCCGCCCTGGCTCTCACCGTCGCTCTGACCATCACCGGCGCGCTGGCTGCCCCCAAGACGGCGAAGCCCGCCGCCGAGGACGCGCCATCCCCGGCCCTGAAGCAGCGGATCGCGGCTTTGGCCCTCAAGCAGGTCGATTTCGGATCGGTCTCGCTGCTGCCGGTGCGGTTCGAGGGCAGCCGGCTCGCCGGGCCGATCGAGGATGGCGGCCGGACGCTCTACTGCGTGTCGAGCCGGATGAGCGGCCGCACCTTCGGCAAGCCCGAGCGGCCGAAGGCGGTGATGCGCTATGCGGCCGACCGGCTGGAGGTGATCGACGACGACGAGGTCTGCACCGGCCACCGCAGCCAGCCGTTCCCGGAACTGGACGCCCTGGGCAACGCGCGTTGAACCTTCCGCGTTGACAGGCATGCCGTCACCCCAAGCGCGCCGTCTCGACCTCAGCCTCGACCTGATCGCCCGCGCCCACGCCACCCCCGTCCCGGACGACCCGAGCGCCCTCGAGGTTCTGAGCGACGCGGAGCTGCGCCCCGGCCTCGAGGCGATCACCGCGGGCCGCGAGGGGCACGACATCTGGGTCTTCGCCTACGGCTCGCTGATGTGGCGGCCGGAATTCCCGGTGGCCGAGAGCCGGATCGGGACCGTGCGGGGATTTCACCGTCGCTTCTGCCTGCTCCAGCGGCGGTTTCGCGGCACGCCGGAGCGGCCGGGCTTCGTCCTGGCGCTCGATCGCGGCGGCCTGTGCAAGGGCGTGGCGTTCCGGCTGCCCGGCCTGGAGATCCGCGAGGCGCTGATGCCGGTCTGGCGCCGCGAGATGCGCGGCCGGGGCTACGTCGCCCGCTGGCTGCCGGTGGCGACCGAGGCCGGCACCGTCTCGGCGCTGACCTTCCTGGCCAACCGCGCCAACGAGCGCTACGCCGGCCGCCTCTCGGATGCCGAGATCGCGGAAAAAATCGCGGCCGCCTGCGGGCATGCCGGCCCCAGCGCCGAGTACCTGTTCCGGACCGTCGAGGCCTGCGAGCGCCTCGGCATCCGCGACCGGCATCTCTGGAACCTTCAGGCGCTGGTGGCCGCCCGGCTCAGGGCCTGCGCGCCGGGCGCGTGAGGCTCACGCCCAGGCGCGCTTCATCGCGATGACGACACGGCCGCCCGCCTGCTCCGTATCCGGGTTGCGCGGCTCGCGGATGCCGGGCGCGCGCCCGGTGGTGACGTAGACCACGAGAGTGAGGGCGAGGAGGATCTTGATGCGCATCGCGACGCTCAGGGTTGAGCAAGCGTGCATAGGATCGATCGGTTTTTACGGAGTTGCCGCGAGGCCCACAGGTTGTGCTTGTGGGCGCTTCCTGCAGTCGTGGTGAACGAACGGTTGCGGCCGAACCGCGATCGCCTGGGCATCATCTGAAGCGGCCGCTTCCGACCTTCGGAAAAAGACGATGCAGAACCAAGGATCTAGCGCATCGCGCCGGTTCCGGTATCCGGCGCGATGCGCTATGCCGCCGGCCCGAGTTTCCCACAGGCGCAAGTTTCCCACAGGCGCAAGTTTCCGACAGGCGAGGACAGGATGCGGCTCCGGATCGGCGTGGCCCTGGCGATTCTGGTGATTGCGGTCGCCGTGCTCGCCGCCGGACCCTGGCCCCACGGTTTCCGGCTGTCGGACATCCTGACCGGGGGCACGCCGGTGCTGCCCGACGGGTCGCGGCCGGTGCCAGGCTCCACGGACCTCGCCGGCAACGCCAGCCTCGGCGCGGGCCAGCACCCGGCGACCCTGCGGCTCGCCTGCGATCCGGCCGGATCCGGCGTGTCGGCGGTTCTGACGGTGCCGCGCTTCGCGGACTTTTCTGAGGGTTTCGACGTGGCCGGCCTGCAGGGCGGCGGAAACGCCGCGCCGCTCACCGGCATCCTGGTCTCGAACGCCGCCGGCGTCCGTTCCGTGCGGATGGCCGCGCAGGGCGCGGAGGCCCGCGATCCCGACAGGAGCATCAGCCTCACGGTGGCCGGCGCCCGCCGGGGCGAGGACCCGCTACGCGGCGTCGCCCTCGCGCTCGCCCAGGCCGGCACGCGGCTCACCTGGACGCAGGCGAGCCCGCGCGGCGGGGATCAGACCCTGACGGCGAGCTTTTCCGTGTCGGACAGCGATGCGGTGGCGTTGAAGACGGCTCTCGGAAGCTGCCTCGCCGCGCCACCGCTGTAGACGTTGTAGGGTGGTTCGGCGCCGCGCGGGGCGACGCCGAATCCGATGGGCTCAGCGGCCCTTCTTGTAGAGCTTGCTGGCGATCTCGAAGATCTCTTCCGGCGCGTAATCCGGCGCGAAGGCACCGTAATTGCCGTCGAGTTCGGGGATCTTGCCGCCCTCGGGGGCTCCGTCGATCACCTCGAGATTGCCCGGCGGATCACCCGGCAGCGCCACCTCGTCGTTCGACCAGACGCCGGCCGCTTCCTTATAATCGACCTCGCTGAACGTGTAGAGGCGGCGGTGCTTGCCCTCGTCGAGGTACTTCTGACACTCCGGCACCCGCGACAGGTCGATGTTCGGGGTCGGCAGCATCTTCTCGATCTCGACGCCGGTCAGCTTCTTCAGGGCCAGCGCATAGGCGTGCGCGTGAAGCGAGCCGCGCACCAGCAGATACGCGCAGACCTCACGGCCGGTCGGCTCGCTCATGGTCTCGTAGACCCGCAGCTTGTGGATGCGCGCACCGCATTCCAGGTGGAAGTTGTGCAGCAGGTCGATGATCAGATTGCCGGTGGTCGTGACCATGTCCATGTTCCAGGACGCGGCGTTCGAATTCATCGGCATCGCGCCGCCACCATTCGACAGGAAGCTGCCGGCAAGACGCACATCCTGCATCTCGGCGAAGGGCGCCTTGGAGATGTCGACGTCCTTGGCCGGGTTGCCCGGGCCGTTATTCAGCATGGCGATGCCGGTCGAGACCAGCTCGACGTGGCCGATCTCTTCGGCGAAAATGCTCGAGACGAGGCTGTAGAATGGGCGGAGCTTGGTCTTGTTACGAAAATTGAAGCTCTGGAACATGTAGTTCCCGAGTGTCGACATCTCGCCGTACTTACCGCCGAGCAGTTCCTGCAGGGCGGCGGCTGCGTTGGGCTCGGGCTTCTTGGGCTCCGGCAGCTCCGCGAGCAGGCGGTCGATCTTCATGAACATGCGGGCAGCTCCGTTTGCGCGAGGTGCGCTCGGAACCTACGGGTGAGGCGCCCACATGTTCCGACTGCCGACCGGGCTTCTTCCGTGCCCGGCGGGGAATCTTTTTCTTCCGAAGCGGGTTAGAGCGGAAAAAAATCTTGCGTGCGCCGCAGTATCGGGAGGTGATGGTCGCTGGCCCGGCCGCCAATCCCCGCGTCACACGTTTGCATGCATCCCCTCCACGGCGCGGATCCGCGGCACGGCGAAATCGGTGAAGGCGCGCACCGCCGGGCGCATGTGGCGCACGGACGGGTAGACCAGATAGGCCTCGGTCGAGCGGACCTCGTAATCCGGGAGCACGCGCACGAGCCGGCCCGCCGCGAGGTGATCGGCCACCAGCAGGTGCTGCACCGGACCCATTACCCGCCCCGCCAGAAGGGTCGCGACCAAGACCTCGGCGTTGTTGGTGCGGAGCACCGGTTGCACCGGGACGGTCACGGTCTCGCGGCCCCGATGCAGGATCAGGGCACTGCGGGCATCGACCGCCGCCCGGGTCGCCACGAGAGCGCAGGCGGCGAGCTGCTCGGGCGTCTCGATCCCGCCGGCCTGCGCCAGGTAGGCGGGGGCGGCGACCAGGATGCGCTGCACCCACCCGAGCCGGCGGACCACGAGATCCTGGCCCTCCGGCCGGCCGTAACGGAGCGCGAGGTCGTAATCCTCGTGCACGAGATCGATCACACGATCCTCCAGCACCAGATCCACCGTCACCCGCGGGTGTTCCGCCTGGAACGCCGTCACGATCGGATGCAGGTGCTTCACGCCGATGCAGGAGGGCGCATGCAGGCGCAAGCGACCCTCGACGGAGCCCGCCTCGGTCCGGGCATCCTCCAGCGCCGCGTCGATCGCGGCCAGAGCCGGCTGGCTCGCTTCATAGAGCCGCTGGCCCTGCGGCGTCGGCCGTACCAGCCGGGCGGAGCGCTCCAGCAGGCGGGCGCCGATATGGGCCTCCAGGTTGCGCAGATGCTTGCTCACCGCCGGCTGCGAGACGCCGAGATCCCGCGCCGCCGCGCTCAGGGAGCTGCGCTCGACGGTGCGGAGGAAGGCGCGCAGGGCGAGGGCCAGGTCCATGGATGCCATCCGGTTATGGGTCCGATCACCCCATAGCCGCTGGACGGGGCGACAGCGTGGCGGTTCTCTCGATCCGCACCCTTCGCGAGATCGCCGACCCATGACCCTCACCCGCCGGACCCTGCTCGCAGGCACGCCCCTTCTGCTGCCCGGTTGCGTCACCCGGCAGACGGCGCCGGTGTCGGATCTGCGCCCACCGGTCGATCCCGCCTTTGTCGCGATGTATGCCGCCCTCCCCGGCGAGCCCTTCCCGGTCCCGGCGGTGGACCTGACGGGGATCGACCCGCGCTTCCTGCGCCAGGAGGTCGACTACGCCACGGCCGAACCGCCCGGCACGATCGTGGTCGATCCGGGCTCGCGCTTCGCCTACCTCGTGCGGGAGAAGGGACGGGCGATCCGCTACGGCGTGGGCGTCGGCCGGGAGGAGGCGTTCAACTTCCGCGGGCCGGCCACCATCGCCCGAAAGGCCGAATGGCCGCGCTGGACGCCGACGCCCGCGATGATCAAGCGCGAGCCCGAGCGCTACGGGCCGGTCGCCGGCGGCCTGCCGGGCGGTGCCGGCAACCCCCTCGGGCCCCGGGCGCTCTACCTCTACCGGGACGGCCGGGACACGCTCTACCGGCTGCACGGCACCACGGAGCCGCAAACCGTCGGCACGATGGTGTCGTCAGGCTGCGTTCGCCTCCTGAACCAGGACATCATCGACCTTTACGGCCGCGTGCCGGTGGGGACGCGGGCCGTGGTGCTGGCGGCAGCCGGTTCGGAGGCGAGCTAGCTCACCTCCACCTGCACCACCCCCGGCACGGTCCGGAGCTGGCCGGCGAGCTGGGGCGAGGCCTGGAACTTGCCCGGGAGCCGGATCTCGACCTCGCGGTCGCCGCCGTCGAGCTTGAGGATCAGCGAGACCTCGCTCTCCCCCCGCATCGACAGGCGCTGCTGCACCGGTGCGACCCCGCGCGGGTCGCTGAGATGGATGCGGATGCCCTTCTGGTGGCGGGCGACCGCGTGATCGAGGGGCTCCGCGGTCAGGATCCGGGCGCGCACGTCCTCGCCCTCCAGGTTCGCCTGGAGCTGGAGCACCAGGGGCCGGCCCGGCTCGAGGATGTCGCGGTACTGGCCCAGGCCCTCGGAGAAGATGATCGCCTCGAAATGCGCGGTCCGGTCCGACAGGGTGACGATGCCCATCTTGTTGCCGGTCTTGGTGCGCCGCT
The DNA here is from genome assembly GCF_000272495.1 of Methylobacterium sp. GXF4. Taxonomy (NCBI): domain Bacteria; kingdom Pseudomonadati; phylum Pseudomonadota; class Alphaproteobacteria; order Hyphomicrobiales; family Methylobacteriaceae; genus Methylobacterium; species Methylobacterium sp. GXF4. The sequence goes on from NZ_AKFK01000050.1 coordinate 75,292, forward strand.
CCGCCCGGTCGAGCACCGAGGCGGCGACCCGGCCGACGCTGCTGGTCCCGGCCCGGACCGAGCGGCAGAAATCGGCCCAGCTCTGCACCCGCAGCTTGTCCAGCAGGTCGCCGTACTCGTCGAGCGGGTGGCCCGACACGAAGAACCCGATCGCCGTGTATTCGCGCTTGAGCGTGTCGGCCATCGGCCAGACCTCGTGCGGCGGGATCCGCAGGGACACGTCGTCCGCGACCACGCCGCCGAACATGTCGGTGACGCCCGTGGAGGCCGCCTCGGCGGCGCTGGTGGCGAGCTTCATCATCGGCTCGACCGCCGCGAAGGCCCGGGCCCGGTCGGGCTCGATGCAGTCCAGCGCCCCGGCCTGGACCAGGCTCTCCAGGGTGCGCTTGTTGATCATCCGCGGGTTGAGCCGGCGGGCCAGGCAGGCGAGGTCCTTGAACGGGCGGTCGCCCCGGGCCTCCACCAGCGCCCGCACCGCCTCGCGGCCGACGCCCTTGATGGCGGCGAGCGCGTAGAAGATCTTGCCGTCGCGCACCTCGAACACCTCGCCGGAGGTGTTGATCGAGGGCGGCTCGACCGTGATCTTGAGGCGCTGCGCGTCCTGGCGGAATTCGGCGAGCTTGTCGGTGTTGTCGATGTCGAGCGTCATGGCGGCGGCCAGGAACTCGACCGGGTAGTTCGCCTTCAGGTAGCCGGTCTGGTAGGTCAGCAGGGCGTAGGCCGCCGCGTGGCTCTTGTTGAAGCCGTAATCGGCGAACTTGGCCAGGAGGTCGAAGATCTCGTTGGCCTTGGCCTTGGTCAGGCCGCGCTCGGTGCAGCCTTTGAGGAACCGGTCGCGCTGCGCGTCCATCTCGGCGCGGATCTTCTTGCCCATGGCGCGCCGGAGCATGTCGGCCTCGCCGAGCGAGTAGCCGGCCAGGACCTTGGCGATCTCCATCACCTGTTCCTGGTAGACGATGATGCCGAAGGTCTCCTTCAGCATCGGCTCCAGCTTCGGATCCGGGTACCAGGACGCCTCGTTGCCGGCATCGCGGCCGAGCTTGCGCTCGCAATAGACCGGGATGTTGGCCATCGGGCCCGGCCGGTAGAGGGCGACGAGGGCGATGATGTCCTCGAACCGGTCGGCCTGCATCTCGCAAAGGGCCTTGCGCATGCCGGCGGATTCCACCTGGAACACCCCGACCGTCTCGCCCCGGCCCATCGGCGTGTAGGTGTTCTTGTCGTCGAGCGGCAGGCTCGCCAGGTCGATCTCGATGCCGCGCTGCTTCAGCAGGTCGGTGCAGCACCGCAGCATCGTGAGCGTCTTGAGGCCCAGGAAGTCGAACTTCACGAGGCCGGCCTGCTCGACCCACTTCATGTTGAACTGGGTCACCCGCATCCCGGTCTTCGGGTCTCGGTAGAGCGGGACCAGCTCCTCGAGGGGCCGGTCGCCGATCACCACGCCGGCCGCGTGGGTCGAGGCGTGGCGGTGCAGGCCCTCGAGCTTCTTGGCGATGTCGATGAGCCGGGCGACGATCGGCTCCTCCTCCATGGCCTGCTGAAGCTTGGGCTCGCCTTCGATCGCCTGGGCGAGCGTCACCGGGTTGGCCGGGTTCTGCGGCACGAGCTTGGTCAGCTTGTCGACCTGCCCGTAGGGCATCTCCAGCACGCGGCCGACATCGCGCAGCACGCCGCGGGCGAGAAGCGTACCGAAGGTGATGATCTGCCCGACCTGCCGCTCGCCGTAGCGCTGCTGGACGTAGCGGATCACGCGCTCGCGGCCCTCGACGCAGAAGTCGATGTCGAAATCCGGCATCGAGACGCGCTCGGGGTTGAGGAAGCGCTCGAACAGCAGGCCGAAGCGGAGCGGGTCGAGGTCGGTGATCAGCAGCGACCACGCTACCAGCGAGCCGGCACCGGAGCCGCGGCCCGGGCCCACCGGAATGTCGTGGTCCTTGGCCCACTTGATGAAGTCGGAGACGATCAGGAAGTAGCCCGGGAACTTCATCTTGACGATGACGTCGAGCTCGAAGGCGAGGCGCTTGCGGTAATCGTCCTCCGAGAAGCCCGGCGCCGTGCCGTGCTGCTTCAGCCGCAGCTCCAGCCCGGCTTCGGCCTGGCGGCGCAGCTCGGTCGGCTCGTCGGCCGCCACCGCCTGGACCGGGGCGTCGGACGCCTGGGCCAGCGCGTCGGCCATGGGCGGCGTCTCCCCCGCCGCGACCGAGCCGAAATTCGGCAGGATCGGCTTGCGGGTCCGCGCCCGCACGGCGCAGCGCATGGCGATCTCGACCGTGGCCTGGAGCGCGTCCGGCAGATCGTGGAACAGCGCGGCCATCTCGGCGCGGGTTTTGAAGGCGTGGCGCGGGGTGACCCGGCGCCGACGCTCGTCCGAGACCAGCCGCCCGTCCGCGATGGCGAGCAGCGCGTCATGGGCGTCGTAATCGTCGGGCTTGGCGAAGAACGGCTCGTTGGTCGCCGCGATCCCGAGGCCGTGGCGGCCGGCGAGGTCGAGGAGCGCCGTCTCGATCCGCGCCTCCTCGGGCAAGCCGTGGCGCTGGATCTCGACGTAGAGCCGGTCCTCGCCGAAGGCCGCCTTGAGCTGCTTCAGCCGGCTCAGGGCCAGCTCGGGCCGGCCGGCCCGGAACGCCGCGTCGAGGGGGCCGGACAGGCCGCCGGTGAGCGCGATCAGGCCGGTGCCGCACTCGGCCAGGGCGGCGGCTTCGACCCGCGGCGTTTCGCCCAGCGCCGTGTCGAAATAGGCGCGGCTGGCCAGCCGCAGCAGGTTGGCATAGCCGGCCTCGTCCTGGGCGAGCAGCACGACCCCGTGGCTCGTCGGCGCCGCGCGCTGGTGCGGGTCGGCCGCCTCGAACGCCACCGAGAGCTGCACCCCGGCGATCGGCTGGACGCCCTCCCCGGCCGCCTTCTCGGAGAATTCCAGCGCCCCGAACAGGTTGTTGGTGTCGGTGAGGGCCAGGGCCGGCTGCCGGTCGCCGACCGCGGCCTTGACCAGGGAGCCGACTTTCAGCGCCCCTTCCAGAAGGGAATAGGATGAATGGACGTGGAGGTGGACGAATCCGACCTCCTTGAGCTGGCGTGGCATGGCCGACCTTGTTCAGGGGTCGCCCAACATCCCCGCTCGGCCTTGCCAAGTCGACGTATGGCGAAGCCATCGGCGACGATATCCACCGGTCGTGTTCCGGGCGCACCAGTTCGGCCGCCCGCTGTGGACAATCCGCGCGCGAGCGCCGATCGCCTGTGCATAAGGCGTTTCGGGCGGGAACCGCGCGCCAAAACGCAAAGCCCGGCTAACGGACGGGTGCCAGTGCTATCGCCCAGGCGCCGACAGCCGCGAACAGCATCCCGAACGCCATGAACTCGACCATTCCGGTCAGGACCAACCGCTTCAGCATCGTCGTGCCTCCCGTGTTCCACCCCCATAATGTTCATCTTTTGTTCCGTTGAAAGCGCCTTCGGGCTTGCGGCGCCTGCGGCTTTAAAACGTGGTAAACAAATAGTGGCTTGATGCAGATCGGGTGGCCTGGCATGCCGCCGGCCTATACGGGCGTTCGATATTTGACCGGGGGGGTCAAAGGAGCAGGCTATTCCCGCGCAACACATGGGGGGACGGATCCAGGTCGCACTGGTGGCCGTCGGCACGCATGGCGACGTGCTGCCGTTCATCGCGCTGGGCCACACGCTTCTGGCCCGCGGGCACGGGGTCTCGCTGGCGGCACCGGCCCCGTTCGAGGCGATGGCGCGCCGCGCCGGCCTCGCTTTCCAGCCGCTCGGCTCGGCCGCCGATTACGAGTCCGTCATCGACCAGCCTGAACTCTGGCATCCGCGCTGGGGCTTCCGCCCGATGTTCGACTTCGCCATGCAGGTCGCCGAGACGACCTGCCTCTGGCTCGGGGCGACCCGGGCGCGCGGGGTCGAGCAGATCGTCGTCGCCTCGCCCCTGGCCTGGGGCGCGCGGTTGGCGCAGGAGCTCTACGACATCCCGTCCGCCACGCTGCACGTGATGCCGTTCCTGATCGAGAGCCGGTCCGATCCGCCCCGGCTGCCCGGGCTGCCGCTGCCCCGGATCCTCCCGGCGGCCGCGCGCGCCTGGCTCAACCAGGGGGCCGACACAGTGGCGGTCGGCCCGTTCACGCTTCCGCCCCTGAACGCGCTGCGCGCGCGGCTGGGCCTCGATCCGGTCGCCCGGCTGCGGCACTGGTGGAACAGCCCGACCCGCATGCTGCTGATGTTTCCGGACTGGTACGCCGCCCCCCAGGCGGACTGGCCGGCCCAGGCGGTGCAGCTCGGCTTCCCGCTGGTCGACCGGTTCGGCGACGTGCCGGCGATGCCCCCGGAGCTCGAGGCCTTCCTGGCCGCGGGCGACGCGCCGCTCGTGTTCACCTACGGCTCGGCGATGCGCCAGGGGGCGTCCTTCTTCGAGACCGCCTTGGCGGTCTGCCGCCGGATGGGCCGGCGCGGCGTGCTGCTCGCCCCCCAGGACGGCCAGATCCCGAAGCCGCTGCCGCCCGGGATCATCCACCTGCCCTACGCCCCTTTGAGCGCGCTGCTGCCGCGCAGCGCGGCCCTGGTCCACCATGGCGGCGTCGGCACGGTGGCGCAGGCCCTGGCGGCGGGCATCCCGCAGCTCGTGGTCCCGGTCGCGTTCGACCATTTCGACGAGGGGCAGCGCCTCAAGGATCGGAGGCTGGGCGCGACCTTGAGCCGCCGCGCCTTCCGGCCGGCCCGGGCCGCCCGCGTCCTCGGTCGCCTGCTGTCCGATCCGGCCGTGATGCGCGCCTGCGCCCGGGCCAAGGCGCGCATGGCCGATGGCCCCGACGCGATCGGCGCGGCCTGCGACACGGTCGAGGCGTTGGCGTTCCTGGAGGCCGAACGCGGATCCGGGCGGAACGCCGCGCAGGCCGCCCGCCGGTGAGGGGTTTCGCCATCGGGGTCGCGTGAGATCACCCCGGCCGTATCAGCGATACGCTTGGCGATCAGGTGCGCCGGGGCATCCGAAAGGTCCGGATGCTCGGCACCGTCCCTGAGGGGGCGGCGAGCCACGCCCGGCGCTGCTCGATCAGCGCCGTGAGCCGTTCGCGTCGGGCGTTGGGGCGCCTGCAGTCGCAGCCGTCGAGGTCCGTGGGCTCGCAGCTGAGGATCGACACCACCGCGACGACGACGGTGAGGATGGCCAACGCCGCGAACGGCCAAGCGAGGCCGAGCCCGACCAACGCGGCAATCGCGAGCTTCCCGGCCAACGAGCCCACGATCTTGGCTTTCATCAGGACGAGGAGGCTGGTGCCACCCCCTGCCCCGCCGCGCAGGGCGCGGACGACCCGTTTGCGGAAGCGATGCTGTGCGGCCAGGGCCTCCAGGCGTCGCAAGTGCCGGCTGACCCGCGCGATCCCCGAACAGACCGGATCGGGACCGGCGGCGGCATGGGATCGATCCGTCACCGCCTCTCCCGATCCCGGCTCTCGTCCGACCTGCATGCCCCGAGCCTAGCGCGCCCTCCTGCGCGGGTCGATGCCGGCCGAATTTGTCCGCGAGCGGAGACACCTCCGCCCGCCAAACCCGCACGGGGCCCTGCAAAGGCTGACGGATCTCGGCCGGATCTCCGAGACGGACGCCGCTGACGGCCGGCCGGCGAATGAAGACTATGGTCCTGCATCGCTGGACATGTCGCCTGACCGCGCGATGATGCGGCTCACCGTGACTCGCGTGCCGACGCCGGAGGCCGAGCGCTGGGCGCGGGTTTTTTTTCCAGGGTCGTGGTGCGTCGATCCACGATCGTCTCATCGGGAGGTTGCGGTGATCCGCCTGCTGTCGAGTGTCATGGTGCTGGGTCTGGCGCACGGCGCCTACGCCGCGGATGTCATCGTGGATTATCGGGATAGTGGCTTCCGGGATGCCGAGCCTTCGGTGCTGCCGGACGAGCGCGTCCGGCTGGTGCGGATCATGGCGGAGGAGGCGCCGAAGGCCCTGCGCATGGAACTGGGCACCGATTTCGTGGTGCTGGGCTCGGCCGCCGGCGCGTTCACGCGGGCGGACAGCCGCGAGCGCGCCTATCTCATCCAGGAGAAGGCGCCTGTGGCCAGCGACCCGTTTCCGGATGCGGCGGCACCGGTCCTCGTCGTGGTCGGCGACGGCATGAAGGCGCGCTTCTTCCGGCTCCCCAAGGACGTCCAGTATCAGCGGCTCGTCGCGGCGGCCGATGTCGATCGCGACGGACGCAGCGAGGTGCTGCTCGAATCCGGCGCCTACAACATGGGCGAGAGCGTCACCGCGCTCACCGTCGTCAAGCTCGACCCCGCCACCGGGCTCGCGACGCCGGGGCAGGTCCTCCGGGATGTGTTCACTGACAGCTGCGACGGCGGCTCGGGCCGCAAAGCCCGCACGGCCTCGACTCTCTCCCTCGACGCATCGTCGGGAGGTCTTATCGCGCGCCGCTACCAGCTCAAGTGTCGATGAGGGACGCCGCCCTCACTCCAGCGGCGTGATCAGCCCGTCGCGGATCGTCACCCGGCGGTCCATGCGGGCAGCGAGGTCCAGATTGTGCGTGGCGACCAGGGCCGCGAGGCCCGAGGCCCGCACCAGCGACATCAGCACCGAGAAGACGTGGCCGGCCGTGCCGGGGTCGAGATTGCCGGTGGGCTCGTCGGCGAGCAGCAGCCGCGGGCCGTTGGCCACCGCCCGGGCGATGGCGACGCGCTGCTGCTCGCCCCCCGACAGCTCGGCCGGGCGATGCGGCAGGCGCTCCTTGAGGCCCAGGAAGCTCAGGAGCTCGGTGGCGCGGGCCTTGGCCTCCGCCCGGCCGAGGCCCCGGATCAGCTGCGGCATCACCACGTTCTCGAGCGCCGAGAATTCCGGAAGCAGATGGTGGAACTGGTAGACGAAGCCCATCTCCTCGCGCCGCAGGCGGGTGCGCTCGGCATCCGGCATCGCGGCCGTGGGCCGCCCGCCGATATAGACCTCGCCGCCGTCGGGCCGCTCCAGCAGGCCCGCGAGGTGCAGGAGCGTGGACTTGCCGGCGCCCGAGGGTGCCACCAGGGCCACGAGCTCCCCGGGCCAGATCGCGAGGTCGGCCCCGCGCAGGATCTCCAGGGCCCCTTCGGCCTGCGGGTAGCGCCGCTCGACGCGGGCAAAGAACAGGGCCGGCACCGGCGGAGTGCCGGCGGGCTGGCTTGCATCGCTCATGGGGTGCGGACCGTCAGCCGTAGCGCAGGGCCTGCACCGGATCGAGCCGGGCGGCACGCCAGGAGGGATAGAGCGTCGCCGCGAGCGACAGCAGGAGCGCGGTGATCACCACGGCGGTGATCTCCTTCGGGTTCATCTGGGCCGGGATCTCGGCGAGGAACCGCACGGTCGGATCCCAGGCGCCGGGAAACAGCACATGCTGGATCGGCTTGATGTTCAGGGTGATCAGGACCCCGAGCCCGAGGCCGCTCAGGGTGCCGACCAGGCCGATCAGCGCGCCGTTGATCAGGAACACACGCATGATCGTGCCCGGGGTCGCCCCCATGGTGCGCAGGATCGCGATGTCGCTCGACTTGTCGCGCACGAGCAGGATCAGGCCCGAGACGATGTTGAGCGTCGCCACCACGACGATTAGGCTGAGGATCAGGAACATCACGTTGCGCTCGACCTCCAGCGCCCCGAAGAAGGTGCGGTTGCGCTGCCGCCAATCGGTGAGCAGCACCGGGCGCTCGGCCGCCATCTCCAGGGGCTCGCGCATCTCGCCGACCTGATCGGGCTTGTCGACGTAGATCTCGATCATGCTGACGTCGCTCTCCCGGTTGAAGAACGCCTGCGCCTCGGTGAGCGGCATGAACACGAAGGTCTGGTCGAACTCGGTCATGCCGACCTCGAACACCGCCTTGACCGCGTAGCTCTTGGTGCGGGGCGCCGTGCCGAAGGGCGTGGACGAGCCCTTCGGCGTCACCAGGGTGATGTTGTCCCCGGCCTGGAGGCCCAGGGAATCCGCGAGCCGCCGGCCGATCAGGACGCCGCTGCCGTCGTCGAACCCCTCCAGCGTACCGCCCCGGATCGCGCTCGACACCGCGGCGAGCGCGTCGAGATCGGCGGCGCGCACGCCGCGCACGATCACGCCGGAGCCGCCGAACTGCGACGAGGCGAAGGCCTGGCCTTCCACCAGCGGCACCGCGGCGCGCACGCCGGCCACCTTCGAGAGGCGCTCCGACAGGTCGACCCAATCGTTGAACGGCCGGTCGATCGGGGTGGCGAACAGGTGCCCGTTGATGCCGACGATCTTGGAGAGCAGCTCCGCCCGGAACCCGTTCATCACCGAGAGCACGATGATCAGGGTGGCGACGCCGAGCGCGATGCCGAGCACGGAGAAGAACGCGACCACCGAGACGCCGCCGCCCCGGCGACGCGCCCGCAGGTAGCGGCCGGCGATGATCCACTCGAACGGCGCGAACGGGGCCGTGCCCTCGCGGAAGGAGGCCGCGAAGCTCCTCACCCGGTCGATCGCCGCTGCTCCCGTCATCGGATTAGCCCTAAGCACCATTGACCGCGCTGTCGCCGCTCCCGCGGCGAAAATGATGCATGAACACGGATTGAAGCAGAATTGCTGCTCGCAATGCTGCCTAGAGCCGTTCCCGATCGTGTTGCAATCGGAAACGGCGCGCAGGCGGTGTCGCGATGCGCTCGCCGGCGCCGAACCGGGATCCGCGTCGGCCGGGAGCGCTCCGGAGCCGCTCGCCCCGCAGCCGAGCGGTCAGACGCGGCGGATGCGGGCCAGCAGGTCGACGGTGGCGAGGCTCTCGCGCTCGCCCCCGGCGCGCCGCTTCAGCTCGACCTTGCCGTCGGCCAGGCCCTTCGGTCCGACGATCACCTGCCAGGGCAGGCCGATCAGGTCGGCGGTGGCGAATTTCGCGCCCGGGCGCTCGTCGCGGTCGTCGTAGAGCACGGACAGGCCGGCGGCCTCGAGCTCCGCCTGGATCTGCGCGCAGGCGGCGTCGGTGCCGGCATCGCCGACCTTGAGGTTGATCAGCGCCACGTCGAAGGGCGCCACCGAATCCGGCCAGATGATCCCGGCCTCGTCGTGGCTGGCCTCGACGATCGCGGCCACCAGCCGGCTCGGGCCGATGCCGTAGGAGCCCATATGGACTGGCCGCTCGATCCCGTCCGGCCCGGCGACCTTGGCGCCCATCGGCTCGGAATACTTGGTGCCGAAATAGAAGATGTGCCCGACCTCGATGCCGCGGGCGCTCAGGCGGTTCTCCTCCAGCACCTCCGCGAAGGCCTCCGGCTCGTGGATCTCGTCGGTGGCGGCGTAATGCGAGGTCCAGGCGTCGACGATGCCCTGGAGCGCGGCCACGTCGTCGAAATCGACGGTCTCGGGCGGGGTCTCGAAATCGAGATAGGCCCGGTCGCAGAACACCTCGCTCTCGCCGGTCTTGGCCAGGATGATGAACTCGTGGGACAGGTCGCCGCCGATCGGGCCGGTATCGGCGCGCATCGGGATCGCCCGGAGGCCGAGCCCCGCGAAGGTGCGCAGGTAGGCCACGAACATGCGGTTATAGGCGTGGCGCGCCCCGGCCTGGTCGAAGTCGAACGAATAGGCGTCCTTCATCAGGAACTCGCGCGAGCGCATCGTGCCGAAGCGCGGCCGCACCTCGTCCCGGAACTTCCACGAGATCTGGTAGAGGTTCTTGGGCAGGTCCTTGTAGGAGCGCACGCTCGCCCGGAAGATCTCCGTGACCATCTCCTCGGCGGTCGGGCCGTAGAGCATCTCGCGGTCGTGCCGGTCCTTCAGGCGCAGCATCTCCTTGCCGTAGGCGTCGTAGCGCCCGGATTCCCGCCACAGCTCGGCCGATTGCACGGTCGGCATCAGGATCTCGATGGCGCCGGAACGATCCTGCTCCCGGCGGATCACCGCGCAGACGCGTTCCAGCACCCGCAGGCCGAGGGGCAACCAGGCGTAGATCCCGGCCGCCTCCTGACGCACCAGGCCGGCGCGCAGCATCAACCGGTGGGAGACGATCTCGGCTTCCTTGGGCGTCTCGCGCAAGGTCGGCATGAAGTAGCGAGAAAGACGCATGTTTTCCGAGTCTTGGCCTGGATCGGGCCGGGAGGAACCGCGGCGCGAGGGCACACAACACGCCGGGGCCGGAAAATACAAGCACCGTCGGATCACGGCGCGGCCTAATCGGGCCGCGCCGCCACGGGCCGGTCGGCCGGGCCCGATGCCGCAATCGGAAGCGATCTGCCCATTTGCCGGCAAGAAAGCGCAGATTTTTCTCGCAGACCCGGTGACAACACGAATTGTTGTTCCTATAAGCGGGGCGTGATGTTTGCGACGCCCGCAAGAGGCGGCGCAGGGTCCGAGTCTCGGGAGGAAAACCGACCGCCACGCAGGCAATGCGTAGGACAATTAAAGGTCGAGCCACTGCAGCTTGAAAAGCAAGGCCTCGGGCCTTGCTTTTTTTGTTGTTGGACATCCTTCGCGGCGGCGCCTCCGATCCTTCGACCGAGGCGCTGGGCCTGAATACGGCGCCAACCAGCTCATCGCCCACGAGTCTTGCCTGCCGATCAGGGCGTGTTGCCTGCCTGCGGCAATCGGCATGCTGTGAAGAGCGGTGAAAGCGCGAACAAGTCGATGGTTTGTCGACTATTGGACTTTGCCGGCGCAAACCATTAACCCGCAACACCTTTTTGCGGCGCATGCTTGGGCATGGACCTTACCGGGTGAGCCCGCCATGCATTTTCAGATCCGCCAGGCCGAGCATCTCTGGTCCTGGGTCCTGCTCAACGAAGCCGATGAGACGGTCGCTGAATCGCATCGGACCTTCCCGTCGGCCGCACAGGCCTCCGCGGCCGCCCTCGCCTTCGCCCATCTCGTCTCGCGGGCGGGCAAGTCGCTGACGGTGCGGTCGTCTTCCGGGACGCTGCTGTAGACCGGTCGTCCTCCGTAGGTGCCGCTGCCCTACAATCCCGTCAGCGGGAACACCGCCAGAGCGGCCAGGAAGGCGACACCGGCGACCAGCGTCGTCCAGATCGCCTTCTCGCGCAGCCGCGGGGAGGCTGGAGCGCCGAGATCCTGTCCCGGAACCACGTGCCCGGGCCGGGTCTCGGGCTGGTTGCGCAGGGGCAGCACCGCGAAGAGCAGCGTCCACCACACGACGAAGTAGAGCGCGATCGCCCCGCCGATGGTGAGCCGGAACTGGCTCACCCCGACGGCCACGAAGGCGGCCACGAGCACGGCCACGGCGACCAGGGTCGCCGGGGTCGAGCGCGTCAGCGTGGTCAGGATCCGGCTCACACCTGCTCCAGCTCGACCAGCGTGCCGAGAAAGTCCTTGGGGTGCAGGAACAGGACCGGCTTGCCATGGGCGCCGATCCGCGGCTCGCCCGTGCCGAGCACCCGGGCGCCCTGCGCCTTCAGCCGGTCGCGGGCGGCCAGGATGTCGTCGACCTCGTAGCAGACGTGGTGGATGCCGCCGCCCGGATTGCGCGCCACGAAGGCCTCGATCGGCGAGCCCTCGCCGAGCGGCGCCATCAGCTCGATCTTGCTGTTCGGCAGCTCGACGAACACCACCGTGACGCCGTGCTCGGGCTGCGGCAGCGGCGGCGTGAGCGTGGCGCCCAGCGTGTCGCGATAGACCGCGCAGGCGGCGTCGAGATCCTGCACGGCGATGGCCACGTGATTGAGCCGCCCGATCATTTTTTGATTCCTCCCACCATCGAAGCCCTCTTTCCGAGAGCGTCTTGTTCGGGCTGCGGCTCAGCCACTGCGAGCTGACGCCACGTACCCCCCCTCCCGTGCGGGAGAGGGTTGGGGTGAGGGATCCGCCCTATCCGGAAGATCCTGCCCCCTCACCCTGTCCCTCTCCCGATCGGGAGAGGGGACCTGCGCAGCGTCCGGCTGTCGTCAGACAAGCCGGTGCATCCCACGCCCGAAACACTAGAGCGCCGTCGGGTCGGCAACCAGTGTCACACCTCGACGACCTGTACGTGGCAGGCGGGCTTCTTGCCCCAGACCTCGTTGACGGCCGTGCGCACGGCCCGGTCGACCGTCTTCTCGACGCCCTCCGAGTCCTTGAGCTTGCCGCGCGACATCCCCGACAGGGTGCGCGAGACCGCATCGACCACCGTCTCGATCAGCGGCTCGCCGGAACGGCCGCGGTTGGGCAGGCCGATGATGTCCACCGCCGGATCGCCCAGCACGACGCCGTCCTCGTCGATGGCAATCGCCACAGAGACCAGGCCGGCTTGCATCAGCTTGCGCCGCTCCGGGATCGCCCGGTCCTTCTCGTCGATCAGGACGTTGCCGTCCTTGTACAGGCGGCCCGCCTTCACGTGATCGATGACCTCGGGCTTGCCGGGGCTGAGGCGGACGAGGCTGCCGTTGCGGGCCTTGACCACGTTCTGGACACCCTGGGCCCGGGCGAAGCGGGCATGCTCGTCGAGGTGCAGGGCCTCGCCGTGGACCGGGATCGCGGTGCCCGGCCGGGTCCACTTGTACATCTCGACCATCTCGTCCCGCCGGGGATGGCCGGAGACGTGGACCAGCTCGGTCCGGTCGGTGATGACCTCGACGCCCTGCTCGACCAGATCGTTGATGATCGAGCCGACATCGCGCTCGTTGCCGGGGATCGCCCGGGAGGAGAAGATCACCCGGTCGCCGGCGGCCAGGCTGATATCCGGATGGTCCCGGCGGGAGACCCGGGCGAGCGCCGCCCGCGGCTCGCCCTGCGAGCCGGTGAGCAGGGCCACGACCCGCTCGCGGGGCAAGTTCTTCCAGGAATCCGACCGGCGGAACTCGGGCAGGCCGTCGAGGTAGCCGCACTCGCGCGCCACGTCGATCACCCGGTCCATGGCCCGGCCGACCGCGACGACCTCGCGCCCGCAGGCGGCGGCCGCCTCGGCCACCGCGCGGATGCGGGCGACGTTCGACGCGAAGGTGGTGACCGCGACCCGGTGAGGGGAATCCGCGATCAGGGTCTTGAGGGTGGCGGCAACCTCCTTCTCGCTCGGCGAGAAGCCCTCGCGGACCACGTTGGTCGAGTCGCAGACCAGCGCCAGGATGCCCTCGTCGCCGAGCGCCGTGAACGCCTCCGGCGAGGTGATGTCGCCGGCCACCGGGGTCGGGTCGATCTTCCAGTCGCCGGTATGGACCACCAGGCCCGCGGCGGTGCGGATCGCGATGGCGTTCGACTCGGGGATCGAGTGCGAGACCGGGATGTAGTCGATCTCGAACGGGCCGACGGTGACGCGCCGGCCGGGCTTCACCTCGCGCAGCTCGACCTTCGGGGCGCCGGGCTCGGAAAGGCGGCGCGTCTCCAGCAGGTTCTTGGCGAAGCGCGTCGCGTAGACCGGCACCTTGAGGCGCGGCCACAGCTCCGAGATCGCCCCGATATGGTCCTCGTGCGCATGGGTGATGAAGATCCCCAGCAGGTCCTTCCGCTTCTCCTCGATGAAGGAGAGATCGGGGAACATCAGGTCGATCCCCGGCATCTGCTCCTCGCCGGCGAAGCCCATGCCGCAATCGACCATGATCCACTTCCGGCCCTTCTCCGGACCGAACCCGTAGAGGGCCGCATTCATCCCGATCTCGCCCACGCCGCCGAGCGGCAGGAAGACCAGCTCCTCCTGTCCCATCACCATCTGTCGTCGTCCAACGTCATGCCGCCGTCGCGGCCGTTCCGAAATGCACCTCGCCCGCCGTCACGGTATGCCGTTTTCCGTCGGGGGCGAGGATCACGAGCCGCCCCCCCTCGTCGATGGTCTCGAACACCCCCCGCAGGATGTGCTCGCCGCTGTGCACCGCGATCTCCGACCCAAGACCCGCGGCCCGCGCGAGCCAATCCTCGCGCAGGTCAGCGAAATTCCGTCCCCGGTCCCAGGCCCGTGCGCGCACGGCCATCCGGTCCGAGAGATGTTCCAGTAGCGCTTCGGCGCCGCCGGCGTAACCCGTCGCGGCCAAGCTCGCGGCCTCGAGCCCCTCCGGCGCCGCCGCGACGTTGACGCCGAAGCCGATCACCGCCGCCCTGCGGCCGCCCGGCAGCGTCTCCGCCTCGAGCAGGAGCCCGGCGAGCTTCCGGCCGTCGAGCAGCAAGTCGTTCGGCCATTTCAACCAGAGAGATCGGGCGCCGCGGCCGGTTCGGGTATCCGGCAGGGTGCCGCAGGCCGTCTCCAGCGCCTCGATCAGGGCGAGGCCCGCGACGAAGCCGAGCTCGGCGAGGTGACCCGCCGCCACCCCGGCCACCGGCCAGAGGACACTGGCGGCCAGGTTGCCCGGCAGCGACGCCCAGACGTTGCCGCGCCGACCGCGTCCGGCCTCCTGCCGATGCGTGACCACCCAGAGCGGACCGGTCTCCCCGGCCCGAGCTTGCGCCATGGCCTCCGTATTGGTCGAGCCGAGACTGTCGTGGACGTGCAGGCGGTGGCCCTGGGCTCGCGCCTCGGACCCGAGACGGTAGCTCAAGGCGTTCTTTTCTGATCGCGCCGCAGGCTCATCGGAAGCGAGGCTGGATCTAGAACAGGGACCGGGCTGCCCGGCCGGCGACGCCGACCAGCGGTCCGGGGAGCAGGAAGAACAGCACCACCACGACGCTCGAGAGAGCCAGCACCACGCGCAGGCCCGGGGCCATCGCCTCGTAGGGCTCCTTCGGCTCGTCGAAATACATGATCTTGACCAGCCGCAGGTAGTAGTAGGCGCCGACCACGCTGGTCACCACGCCGATCACCGCCAGCGTCACGAGGCCGGCCTTGATGGCGGCGGCGAAGACGTAGAACTTGGCGAAGAACCCGGCAAGCGGCGGGATGCCGGCCAGCGAGAACATCATCGCGGCGAGGCAGAAGGCCAGCCAGGGATGGGTGCGCGACAGGCCCGACAGGTCGTCGATCGACTCGAACATCACCTCCCGGCGCCGCAGCGACAGGATGATCGCGAAGGTGCCCAGCGTCATGGCCAGGTAGATGATCATGTAGGTGACGAGCCCGCTGATCCCCTCCTCGGAGCCGCAGGCGAGCCCGATCAGCGCGTAGCCGATATTGGCGATCGACGAGTAGGCCATCAGGCGCTTGATCGAGCGCTGGCCGATGGCCGCGAACGAGCCGAGCGCCATCGAGACCACGGCGACGAAGATGAAGATCTGCTGCCAGATCGCCGTCACGTCCGGCATGGCGCCGATGAAGACCCGCACCGTCATGGCGACGGCGGCCATCTTGGGCGCGGTGGCGAAGAAGGCGGTCACCGGGGTCGGCGAGCCCTCGTAGACGTCAGGCGTCCACATGTGGAACGGCACGGCCGCCATCTTGAAGCAGACGCCCGCGGCCAGGAACACGATGCCCAGCACGATGCCGAGCCCGGCCGTCTCGTTGAGCGCCGAGACGATCCCGGGGAACGAGACCGTGCCGGTGAAGCCGTAGACCAGCGAGGCGCCGTAGAGCAGCATCCCGGAGGAGAGCGCGCCGAGCACGAAGTACTTCAGGCCGGCCTCGGTGGAGCGGGCGTCGTCCCGGTGGAACGCCGCGATCACGTAGGCGGCCAGCGATTGCAGCTCGAGGCCGAGATAGAGCGCGATCAGGTCGTTGGCCGAGACCATCACCATCATGCCGATGGTGCAGAGCACGATCAGCACCGGGAACTCGAACCGGTCGATATGCTCGCGCTTGAAGAAGTCGTGCGCCAGCAGGATCGTCGCCGCGGAGCCGAGCAGCACCAGCGACTTCATCACCTTGGAGAAGGCGTCCGAGACGAAGGCCCCCGACAGGGTGGTCACCCGGCCGGCGGTCGGCTGCGACAGCACCACGAACAGGGCGAACAGCAGCAGGACCAGGGCTCCGATGCTGACGCTCTCGGCGGAGCGGTCGCCGCGCCAGGCGCCGTAGAGGATCAGGAGCAGCACCCCGACGCCGAGGATCAGCTCGGGCAGGAGCGGGGCCAGCGAGGGCAGGACGGAGTGGACGGTGGGCATCTGTTCCGTCTCAGCGAGCGAGCGGCAGCGCGGCGGCCGCGGTCTGGGTGTTGGCGAGGGCGGCCTTCATGCCGGCCATCAGCGCGTCGGTCGAGGGCGCGAAGACGTCGAGCACCGGGGCCGGATGCACGCCGTAATAGATCGTC
This sequence comes from Methylobacterium sp. GXF4, assembly GCF_000272495.1. NCBI lineage: Bacteria > Pseudomonadati > Pseudomonadota > Alphaproteobacteria > Hyphomicrobiales > Methylobacteriaceae > Methylobacterium > Methylobacterium sp. GXF4. Next base: position 91,360 of record NZ_AKFK01000050.1, read on the forward strand.
AGGACGACCAGCGGCGCCAGGATGATCTTCTCCCGCGTGTCGAGGTCGAGGATGCCCTGCAGGTTCGGCTTCTCCAGCTTGCCGTAGATCACCCTCGCGTAGAGCCACAGGGCGTAGGCCGCGGACAGGATGATGCCGAAGGTCGAGAAGAAAGCGACGTTCGGGTTGGCCTTGAAGGCGCCGAGCATCGACAGGAACTCGCCGACGAAGCCGGAGGTGCCGGGCAGGCCGACATTGGCCATGGTGAAAACCATCATGGCCACCGCGTAGAGCGGCATCCGCTTCACGAGCCCGCCATAGGCGGCGATCTCGCGGGTGTGCATCCGGTCGTAGACCACGCCGACGCAGAGGAAGAGCGCCGCCGCCACGATGCCGTGCGAGATCATCAGGAACAGCGCGCCCTGGATGCCCTGCTCGTTCAGGGTGAACAGGCCGAGCGTCACGAAGCCCATATGGGCCACCGACGAGTAGGCGATCAGCTTCTTGATGTCGGTCTGCATCAGCGCGGTGAGCGAGGTGAAGATGATCGCGATCACCGAGAGGGCGAAGACCAGGGGGGCGAAGTCGTGGCTCGCCACCGGCAGCATCGGCAGCGAGATCCGGATGAAGCCGTAGCCGCCCATCTTCAGCAGGATGCCCGCCAGGATCACCGAGCCGGCCGTGGGCGCCTCGACGTGGGCGTCGGGCAGCCAGGTATGGACCGGCCACATCGGCATCTTCACCGCGAAGGAAGCGAAGAAGGCCAGCCACAGCCAGGTCTGCATCCCCACCGGGAAGCGGTACTGGAGCAGGGTCGGGATGTCGGTGGTGCCGGCCTGCCAGTACATCGCCATCACGGCGAGCAGCATCAGCACGGAGCCGAGCAGGGTGTAGAGGAAGAACTTGAAGCTGGCGTAGATCCGCCGTGCCCCGCCCCAGATCCCGATGATCAGGAACATCGGGATCAGGCCGGCCTCGAAGAACAGGTAGAACAGCAGCAGGTCGAGGGAGGCGAACACGCCGATCATCGTCGTCTCGAGGACGAGGAAGGCGACGAAGTATTCCTTCACGCGGACGTGGATCGAGGTCCATGACGCGCCGATGCAGAACGGCATCAGGAAGGTGGTGAGCAGGATCAGCGGCATCGAGAAGCCGTCGACGCCCAGCTTGAACCGGATCGTCTCAGCGAGCCACGGATGGCTCTCGACCAGCTGGAAGCTCGCCGACGAGGCGTCGTAGCGGCCCCAGGCCACCAGCGAGAGCAGGAAGGTGACGATCGTGGTGGCGAGCGCCGCCCAGCGGCTGTTGCGCGCCACCGACTCGTCGTCGCCCTTGAGGGTGAGGATGAAGGCCGCCCCGCAGAGCGGGACGATCAACAGGCCGGAGAGGATGCCGAGGCCGAGCATATCAGTGAGCACCCTTGGGCAGGCCGGCCATCAGGTACCAGCTGATCAGGCCAGCGACGCCGATGAGCATGACGAAGGCGTAGTGGTAGACGTAGCCCGTCTGCAGGCGGACCACGCCGCGGGTCACGTCGACGACGCGCGCCGCGATGCCGTTGGGGCCGAGCCCGTCGATGATCTTTCCGTCGCCCTGCTTCCAGAGGAACAGGCCGAAATCCTTGGCCGGACGGACGAAGATCCGGTCGTAGAGCTCGTCGAAGTACCACTTGTTGAGTAGGAACCGGTACAGCGACGGCTGCTGCGCGGCGAGCGCCCCCGGCAGTTCCGGACGGCGGATATACATCCAGAAGGCCAGGACAAAGCCGAGGATCAGCATGATCAACGGTGCGTAGGAGACCAGCGCCGGGACCTCGTGGATCTCGTGCATGATGTGGTTCTCGGGGCCGTGCGCCAGGGCATGGCCCCAGAACGCATCCATGCCGGACCCGATGAAGCGGTCGTGGAAGATGATCCCGGCAAACAGCGCGCCGAAGGCGAGGATCGCCAGCGGGATGGTCATCACCAGGGGGCTCTCGTGGGGCGTGTGGTCCCCGTGATGGCCGTGGCCGTGATGATCGTCCGCGACGAGGTCGCTCTTGTGGGCCGGCTCGACGTCGTGGCCGTGATCGTCGTGGGCCACGCCCTCGGTATGGCCCGGAGCGCCGTCGGCCTCATGGGCCAGGGCGGCAGAAGCGGTGCCTGAATGCGCGACCGCCGGGGCGGCGTGGTGGTCATGCGCCGCGTGGACGCCCCAGCGGGCCGGACCCTCGAAGGTCATGAAGAACAGGCGCCAGGAATAGAAGGACGTGAAGAACGCCGCCACCACGGTGCACAGGAAGGCGAGCGTGTGGCCGGGCCGGGTCGAGGCGTAGGCGGCCTCGATGATGGCGTCCTTGGAATAGTAGCCGGCCGTGTAGGGGAAGCCGATCAGCGCCAGGGAGCCGATCGCCATCATGGCGCAGGTGAACGGGATGTGGGAGCGCAGGCCGCCCATGTTCCGCATGTCCTGCTCGTGGTGCATCGCGTGGATGACCGAGCCGGCCCCGAGGAACAGCAGCGCCTTGAAGAAGGCGTGGGTGAACAGGTGGAACACCCCGGCCGAGTAGGCGCCGACGCCGAGCGCCACGAACATGTAGCCGAGCTGCGAGCAGGTCGAGTAGGCGATCACCCGCTTGATGTCGTTCTGCACCAGCCCGATCGTGGCCGCGAAGAAGGCCGTGATGCCGCCGATCACCGTGACGACGATCAGCGCGTTCGGCGCCTCCTCGAACAGCGGCGACAGCCGGGCGACCATGAACACGCCGGCGGTCACCATGGTGGCGGCGTGGATCAGCGCGGAGACCGGGGTCGGGCCCTCCATGGCGTCCGGCAGCCAGGTGTGCAGCAGGAACTGCGCCGACTTGCCCATGGCGCCCATGAACAGCAGCAGGCAGGCCAGCGTCAGCGCGTTCCAGTCATGGCCGAGCAGGTGGAAGCTCAGGGTCTTGATCGCGTCGACCTTGGCGAAGATCGCGTCGAACGCCACCGAGCCGGTCAGCACGAAGACCAGGAAGATACCGAGCGAGAAGCCGAAATCGCCGACCCGGTTGACGATGAACGCCTTCATGGCGGCGGCGTTGGCCGAGGGCTTCTCGTACCAGAAGCCGATCAGCAGGTAGGAGGCGAGACCGACGCCTTCCCAGCCGAAGAACATCTGCACGAGGTTGTCGGCCGTCACCAGCATCAGCATGGCGAAGGTGAACAGCGACAGGTAGGCGAAGAACCGCGGCCGGTGCGGATCCTCGTGCATGTAGCCGACGGAGTAGAGGTGGACGAGGGTCGAGACCGTGGTGACGACCACGAGCATCACCCGGGTCAGCGCGTCGACCTTGAAGGCCCAGTCGACCGTGAGGTCGCCGGCCGAGAACCAGGACGCGACCTGCACACGTTCGGCGTGGCCGCCCTCGAGGAACACGCCCCAGGCGATCAGGGCCGTGAAGGCGAGGAACGCCGTGGTGATGTACTCGCAGGCCCGGGCCCCGATATACCGACCGAACAGGCCGGCGATCAAGAAGCCGATGAGCGGGAAGAAGACGATCGCGTGATACATCGCTCTCTTGCAGTCCGTCCTCCGGGCCGACCGCGGGGCGGCGGCATCCGGATTGTCACTCGGGGCCCGTCAACTCAGGGCGCGCGAAAAAGGGCGCCCTAGCCCTTCATCATGCTCACGTCCTCGACCGCGATGGAGCCGCGGTTGCGGAAGAAGACCACGAGGATGGCGAGGCCGATGGCCGATTCGGCGGCCGCGACGGTCAGCACGAACAGGGCGAAGACCTGTCCGGTGATGTCGTTCAGCTGCGTCGAGAAGGCGACCAGGTTGATGTTGACCGCGAGCAGGATCAGCTCGATCGACATCAGGATGACGATGACGTTCTTGCGGTTGATGAAGATCCCGAGCACGCCCAGCGTGAACAGGATCGCCGCGACGGTGAGGTAGTGGCTCAGGCCGATCATCGTTCGAAACCTCCGGCGGGCATCAGACCTCGACACCCTGGCGGGAGGGCACCTTGCGGGTCTCCACCGCCATGCTCTGGGTGCGGGCGTTCTGGACCGAGATGTTCTGGCGCTTGACGCCCGGGCGGTCGCGCAGGGTCAGCACGATCGCGCCGATCATCGCCACCAGCAGGATCAGGCCCGCTAGCTGGAAGAAGTAGGCGTATTCCGTGTAGATCACCCGGCCGAGGGCCTGGGCGTTGGTGACGTTCTCGGCCGCCGCGACGTTGCCGAGCGGCGCCTGCACCAGGCCCGGATCGATCGTCCAGGAGCCGACCACCAGGAGCAGCTCGACCAGGAAGATCGCGCCGATCAGGCCGCCGATCGGCAAGTATTGCTGGAAGCCCTGGCGCAGCTCGGCGAAGTCCACGTCGAGCATCATCACGACGAACAGGAACAACACCGCGACCGCGCCGACATAGACGACGACGAGGATCATCGCCAGGAACTCGGCGCCCATCAGGACGAACAGCCCGGCGGCGTTCACGAAGGCGAGAATCAGGAACAGCACCGAGGCGACGGGATTGCGCGAGGCGATCACCATGAAGCCCGACGCGACCGTGACGCTCGCGAACAGATAGAAGAAGGCGGCTGCTGCGGTCATGCGCTCGTCGGGATCGGCCGCCGAAGCGGCCCCTTCTGCCTTGCGTGGAAACGGGCCGCAGCGGGCGGCCCGTCTATAGAACCCGGTCGGCGGGGGCACAACAGCGCCCCCGTCATGGCCTCACCGGTAAGGCGCATCCATCGCGATGTTGCGCGCGATCTCGCGCTCCCAGCGATCGCCGTTCAGGAGGAGCTTCTGCTTGTCGTAGAGCAGCTCCTCACGGGTCTCGACCGAGAACTCGAAGTTCGGCCCCTCGACGATGGCGTCCACCGGGCAGGCCTCCTGGCACATGCCGCAATAGATGCATTTCACCATGTCGATGTCGTAGCGCGTCGTCCGGCGCGTGCCGTCGTTGCGGCGCGGGCCGGCCTCGATGGTGATGGCCTGGGCCGGGCAGATCGCCTCGCAGAGCTTGCACGCGATGCACCGCTCCTCGCCGTTGGGATAGCGGCGCAGGGCGTGTTCGCCCCGGAAGCGCGGGCCGCGATGGCCCATCTCGAAGGGATAGTTGATCGTCGCCTTCGGCTTGAAGAAGTAGCGCATGCCGAGGATCATCCCCGATACGAACTCCTTCAGCAGCAGGCTCTTTGCGACCTGATCGAGCTTCATGGCCCGGATCTCCGATTCGGCGGGTGGGCTCAGGCGCCCGGCGCGAGGCCGGTCAGCTTGAGCACGAAGGCGACGACGACGACCGAGACCAGCGAGATCGGCAGGAAGACCTTCCAGCCGAGACGCATGAGCTGATCGTAGCGGTAGCGCGGCACGATGGATTTCACCATCGCGAACAGGAAGAACAGGAAGCTGGCCTTCAGGATGAACCAGATCACGCCCGGCACCCAGGTGAACGGCGCGAACGGGATCGGCGACAGCCAGCCGCCCAGGAACAGCACGGTGCCCAGGGCGCACATGCTCATGATGGCGACGTACTCGCCCAGCATGAACAGCAGGTAGGGCGTCGAGGAATACTCGACCATGTAACCGGCCACCAGCTCCGACTCCGCCTCCGGCAGGTCGAAGGGCGGGCGGTTCGTCTCGGCGAGCGCCGAGATGAAGAACACCACGAACATCGGGAACAGCCACAGCCAGTACCAGCCGAACAGGCCGAGGCTGGTGTCCTGCGCCATCACGATGCGCGAGAGGTTCAGCGAGCCGGCGCAGAGCAGCACGCAGATGATCACGAAGCCGAGCGAGACCTCGTAGGAGATCATCTGGGCCGCCGAGCGCAGGGCGCCCAGGAAGGCGTATTTCGAGTTCGACGCCCAGCCGCCCATAATGACGCCGTAGACGCCCAGGCTGGAGATGGCGAAGATATAGGTGATGCCGACATTGATGTCGGCGATCGCCCAGCCGTCGGCGAGGGGGATCACCGCCCAGCTTGACAGGGCCAGCATCGCGAAGACCAGCGGCGCCAGCAGATAGATCGCCTTGTTGGCGCCCGCCGGAATCACCGGCTCCTTCAGGACGAACTTCAGAAGGTCGGCGAACGACTGGAACAGGCCGAACGGCCCGACCACGTTGGGGCCGCGCCGGAGCTGCACCGCCGCCCAGATCTTGCGGTCGGCGAGCAGCGCGTAGGCGATGAAGACGAGCAGCGCTGCCAGCAGCACGAAGCTCTTCAGCACGATCAGGAGCACGGTCCCGAGGATTTCGAGCGGCGTCATCGTCGGATCCCTACTCTGCCGCCGCGAGCGGCTGTGCCTCGGCGGCGCGCTCGCGGGCGAGGCGCGAGCACTCGGCCAGCACCCGCGAGGCGCGGGCGATCGGGTTGGTGAGGTAGAAGTCGGTGACCGGCGAGGCGAAGGCGGGGCCGCCCGTCGCGCCGCCGAGGCCGGCGAGCCGGTCCACGGCCGCTGCGACGTCGCCGGTCTCCACGGTTCCGACCGCCGCGAGATGCGGGTGCGCGGCGTAAAGCGCCCGGCGCAGCGCGGTGAGCGAATCGAACGGCAGGCGGTGGCCCAGCACGTCCGACAGGGCGCGCAGGATCGCCCAATCCTCGCGGGCATCCCCCGGCGGGAAGCCAGCGCGGTTGCCCATCTGGACCCGGCCCTCGGTGTTCACCCAGGTGGCGGACTTCTCGGTATAGGCCGCGCCGGGCAGGATCACGTCCGCCCGGGAGGCGCCGCGGTCGCCATGGGTGCCCTGGTAGATCACGAAGGCGCCCGGGGCGACGTCGCGCTCGTCGGCACCGAGATTGAACAGGACATCGACGCCGCCGGCCTCCAGCATGGCCGGGAAGCCAAGTCCGCCCTCCCCGGGCACGAAGCCGAGATCGAGGGCCCCGACCCGGGCGGCGGCGGTGTGCAGCACGCCGAAGCCGTTCCACTCCGGCGTCACCGCGCCGATTTCCTTGGCGAGGGCCGCGGCCGCCGCCAGGATACCGGGCTCGACATTGGCGCCGACGATGACCAGCGGCGCCTTCGCCTCCTTGAGCACGTCCAGGAAGCTGTGCTCGCCGCGGGCGAGGCCCGCGAGCGATTCGGGGCCGGCGCCGATGTAGTGACTGGGATAGGTCAGATCGACCGGCTCGCCGATCACCCCGACCGCGAGCGGCGCCATGCGCCAGCGCTTGCGGATGCGGACGTTGAGGAGCGAGGCCTCGGTGCGCGGGTTCGCGCCGACGATCAGGATCGCGTCCGCGGTCTCGATGCCCGGGATGGTCGGGTTGAACAGGTACGAGGCACGGCCCAGCGCCGGATCGAGCCCGGGCTCGGCCTGGCGGCAATCGAGATTGGGGGTGCCGAGCGCGCGCATCAGCTCGCGCAGGGCGAAGATCTCCTCGACGCCCGCGAGGTCGCCGACCACGGCGCCGATGCGCTTCGGATCAGCGCCCTTCACCTTGGCGGCGATGGCCTGGAACGCCTCGCCCCAGGAGGCCGGCCGCAGCCGTCCGTTCTCGCGCAGGTACGGCCGGTCGAGGCGCTGCATCCGCAGCCCGTCGACATGGTAGCGGGTCTTGTCCGAGATCCACTCCTCGTTGATCTCCTCGCTGACCCGCGGCTCGATCTGCATCACCTCGCGGCCGCGGGTGTCGACGCGGATCGACGAGCCGACCGCGTCCATCACGTCGACTGATTCGGTCTTGTTCAGCTCCCAGGGCCGGACGTTGTAGCTCTGCGGCCGGTGCACCAGGGCGCCCACCGGGCAGAGGTCGGCGACGTTGCCCTGGAGCTCCGAGGCCATCGACTGCTCTAGATAGCTGGTGATCTCCATGTCCTCGCCGCGGCCGATGGCGCCGAGGTCGGGCACGCCCGCTACCTCCGCCAGGAAGCGCACGCAGCGGGTGCAGTGGATGCAGCGGTTCATCGCGGTCCGCACCAGCGGGCCGATATGCTTCTCCTCGACCGCGCGCTTGTTCTCCTGGTAGCGGGTCGAATCGACCCCGTAGGCCATCGCCTGATCCTGCAGGTCGCAATGGCCGCCCTGGTCGCAGATCGGGCAGTCGAGCGGGTGGTTGATGAGGAGGAACTCCATCACCCCTTCCCGGGCCTTCTTGGTCAGGCCGGACCGGGTGAGGACCTCCGGCGGCTCGCCGTTCGGGCCGGGCCGGCAATCCTTCACCGCGTAGGCGCAGCTCGCCACGGGCTTGGGCGCGCCCTTCAGCTCCACCAGGCACATCCGGCAATTGCCGGCGATCGACAGGCGCTCGTGGAAGCAGAAGCGCGGGATCTCGGCCCCCGCGGCCTCGCAGGCCTGGAGCAGCGTGTATTCGGCCGGAACCTCGACCTCGGTGCCGTCGACGAGGATTTTTGTCATCGGTGCCATCTCAGTGCGGGGCGTCGGCGAGATCGAGGCGTCGCTCGATCCGTTCGAGGCGCGCCTCGACCCGGTCGATGCGCCGATTGACGCCGGCGATCGACAAATCGACTTTTGCGACGTGCTCTTCCACGGCGGTCATGCGTGTCTTCAGCTCGCGGACATCGTCCGCCAGCCGATCCACCTTCTCGTCGATCCGACGCAGGTAGACGAGCAGCAGGTTGTCGGGCTGGTCCACCATCCCGTCACTCCGCGGCCATCGGGATCGGGTCGGAATGCGGGTTGGCCGTGTAGCGGTCGATCCGCTTCTCGATCTCGGGACGGAAGTGCTTGATCAGGCCCTGGATCGGCCAGGCCGCCGCGTCGCCGAGCGCGCAGATCGTGTGACCCTCGATCTGCTTGGTGACCTCGAACAGCATGTCGATCTCGCGCTTCTGCGCGCGACCCTCGGTCATCCGCTGCATCACCCGCCACATCCAGCCGGTGCCTTCCCGGCAGGGCGTGCACTGGCCGCAGGATTCGTGCTTGTAGAAGTACGAGATCCGGGTGATCGCCGCGACGATGTCGGTGGACCGGTCGAGCACGATCACCGCCGCGGTGCCCAGGCCCGAGCCGAGGTTGCGCAGGGTGTCGAAATCCATCTTGGCGTCGATGATCTGCTCGGCCGGCACCAGCGGCACCGACGAGCCGCCTGGGATCGAGCAGAGCAGGTTGTCCCAGCCGCCGCGCATGCCGCCGCAATGCCGGTCCACCAGCTCGCGGAAGGTGATGCCGAGTTCCGCCTCGACGTTGCACGGCTTGTTGACGTGCCCCGAGACGCAGAACAGCTTGGTGCCGGTGTTGTTCTTGCCGCCGAGCCCGGCGAACCAGGCGCCGCCCCGGCGCAGGATCGTGCCGGCGACCGCGATCGACTCGACGTTGTTGACCGTCGTCGGGCAGCCGTAGAGGCCCATATTGGCCGGGAATGGCGGCTTGAGCCGCGGCATGCCCTTCTTGCCTTCGAGGCTCTCGATCAGCGCCGTCTCTTCGCCGCAGATATAGGCGCCCGCGCCGTGGTGGACGTAGATGTCGAAGGGATAGTCGTGCACGTTCGACTGGCCGACGAGACGGGCTTCGTAGGCCTCGTCCACGGCCTTCTGGAGCGCGTGCTTCTCGGCCACGTACTCGCCGCGGATGTAGATGTAGCAGGCATGCGCGCCCATGGCGAAGCAGGCCAGCATGCAGCCCTCGATCAGGAGATGCGGGTCGTGCCGCATGATCTCCCGGTCCTTGCAGGTGCCCGGCTCCGACTCGTCGGCGTTGACGACGAGGTAGTGCGGGCGCCCGTCCGACTTCTTGGGCATGAACGACCATTTCAGGCCGGTGGGGAAGCCCGCGCCGCCGCGGCCGCGCAGGCCCGACGCCTTCATCTCCTCGATGATCCAGTCGCGGCCCTGCTCCAGGAGGAACTTGGTCCCGTCCCAGGCCCCCCGCTGCTTGGCAGCCTCCAGGCCCGGCGAATGCAGGCCGTAGAGGTTGGTGAAGATGCGATCCTGATCCGACAGCATGTTCTTCGTTCCTCAGCTGACCGGAGCGTCGACGGTATCGAGTCGCAAAGCGCGCGATGCGCGCACGCCCGCGTCGGTGCCGCTCAGGCGCACCGGCATGGCCGTCAGCACCTCATCGATCAGCGCGTTTGTGACGGCGGACATGGCGGTCAGTTCCCGGTGCCCGACAGCGATTGAGCCTGCCCGACCCAGTTCTCCCGGTCGATGCGACCCGGGAACGCGAGGTAGGTCCCGACCCAGGTGATCTCGTCGCGGGTCCAGGCGGCGATCTGGTCGAAATGGTAGATGCCGAGGGCGTTCAGGCGCTGGCTGTTGCCCGGGCCGACGCCTTTAATCCGGGTGAGGTCGTCCGGCTTTCCGGCGCGGGCCCCGTCGAGACCCGGCGGACGGGTGCCGACCGCGTTCGCCTTCTGCTCGGGAGTCGCGTCCTTCGGCAGGGCGTCGAGCGCCCCGGCGACGCGGGCCTCCTCGGCTTCCGCCGCGACCTCGCCTTCGCTGGCCCCGGAGGCTTCCGGCTGCTGCGGGACGGTGCCGCGATCGGGCGTCTCCTGGCTGCCCTGGTCGCCGCCGGCCTGCTCGCCTTCGGAGATGGCCTTGGCGGGGGCTGCCTGCACATCCGCGTCGCCCTGGCGGGGCGCGCCCTCCTTGGCCGTGGAACGGCCGGTCTCGGCCGCGTCCGCCTGGTCCTGCTCCTTGACCGGGGTCTTGCCGTCGGCCGCGCGCTGGGCCGGGGCGTCGCTCACCGAGCGCTCGACCGGGCGACCGGCATCCGGCCGGGCGGGCTTCGGCTGGTCGGCGGCGCGCCGGTCGGTCGAGGCGGCCTCGTCGGACTTCGCCGCCGAGTCGTCCGGCTTGGCAGTCTCTTCGAAGCGTTTGCGCCAGGCGCCGACCCGAGAGCCGTCGAACAGAGCCGGGTCGGTCAGGGTATCGGGACCGCCCAGCGGCTCCGAGGCGTTACGCCCGGTCTGCGAGCCGACCTTGACCGGCCGGCCGGCCGCCAGGTCGTCCATCAGGGTGCCGAGCGATTCGGGCGTCAGGTCCTCGTAATAATCCTGGTTGATCTGCACCATCGGGGCGTTGCAGCAGGCGCCCAGGCACTCGACCTCGAGCCAGGAGAAGTTGCCGTCCGGCGAGACGTGGCCGGGGGGGCCCAGCCGCGCCTCGAGCATCTCCTTCAGGCCGCGGGCGCCGCAGGAATCGCACGGCACCGTGCCGCAGACCTGGATCCAGAAGCGGCCCACCGGCTCCAGGGCGAACATCGTGTAGAAGGTCGCCACCTCCAGCACGCGGATGTTGGGCATGCCGAGCTCGGCCGCCACCGCCTCGATGGCCGCCCGCGGCAGCCAGCCGCCGTTCTGCTCCTGCGCCTTCCAGAGCAGCGAGATCACCGCGGAGGCCTGGCGGCCCTCCGGGTACTTGGCGATCTGGGTCTTCGCCCACTCGGCGTTCTCAGGGGAGAACGCGAAGCTCTCGGGCTGCTCAGAGGCCGGCGCGAGTCTGCGGTTTGCCATCCTGCTAACGCCTTACCGATCCACTTCGCCGAACACGATGTCGAGGGTGCCCAGCACACACGACACGTCGGCCAGAAGGTGCCCCCGGCACATCCAATCCATCGCCTGAAGATGCGCGAAGCCCGGCGCGCGGATCTTGCAGCGGTACGGCTTGTTGGTCCCGTCGGACACGAGATAGACGCCGAACTCCCCCTTGGGTGCTTCCACGGCGGCGTAGACTTCGCCCTCCGGTACGTGGAACCCCTCGGTGTAGAGCTTGAAGTGGTGGATGAGCGCTTCCATCGAGCGCTTCATCTCGCGGCGCGGCGGCGGCGCGAACTTGCCGTCGATGGCGGCGATCGGGCCCTGCCCGGCCGGCTCGCGCAGCTTGGCGCAGCACTGCTTCATGATCTTGGCCGATTCCCGCATCTCTTCCATGCGGATCACCTGCCGGTCGTAGGTGTCGCCGTTCCGGCCGACCGGAATGTCGAACTCCATCTCCTCGTAGCACTCGTAGGGCTGCGCCTTGCGCAGGTCCCACGGGATGCCCGAGCCGCGCAGCATGACGCCGGAGAAGCCCCATTCCATGCACTCGTCCACCGACACGATGCCGATGTCGACGTTGCGCTGCTTGAAGATGCGGTTGGCCATGACGAGGTCGTCGAGATCCTGGACGACCTGCAGGAACGGGTCGCAGAACGCGTCGATGTCGTCGATCAGCTTGGGCGGCAGGTCCTGGTGGACGCCGCCCGGCCGGAAATAGTTGGCGTGGAGCCGCGCGCCCGAGGCGCGCTCGTAGAAGATCATCAGCTTCTCGCGCTCCTCGAAGCCCCAGAGCGGGGGCGTGAGGGCGCCGACATCCATCGCCTGCGTGGTGACGTTGAGCAGGTGCGACAGCAGCCGGCCGATCTCGCAGAACAGCACGCGGATCAGCTGCGCCCGCCGGGGCACCTCGATGCCCGCGAGCTTCTCGATCGCCAGGCAGAAGGCGTGCTCCTGGTTCATCGGCGACACGTAGTCGAGCCGGTCGAAATAGGGCGTCGCCTGCAGGTAGGTCTTGTGCTCGATCAGCTTCTCGGTGCCGCGATGCAGCAGCCCGATATGCGGATCGACCCGCTCGACCACCTCGCCGTCCAGCTCCAGCACGAGGCGCAGCACGCCGTGCGCCGCCGGGTGCTGCGGGCCGAAATTGATCGCGAAGTTGCGGATGTTGTGCTCGGTCATCGGGCGGTTCCGCTCCTCAGGCCGACTTCTTCTCGTCGCCCGGGAGCACGTAATCCGTGCCCTCCCAGGGCGAGAGGAAATCGAAGTTCCGGAATTCCTGCGTCAGCTGGACCGGCTCGTAGACGACCCGAGCCTCGTCCTGGTCGTACCGGACCTCGACGAAGCCGGTGAGCGGGAAATCCTTGCGCAGGGGATGCCCCTCGAACCCGTAATCGGTGAGCAGCCGGCGCAGGTCCGGATGCCCCGAGAACAGGATGCCGTAGAGGTCGTAGGTCTCGCGCTCGTACCAGTTGGCCGCCGGGAACACCTCGATCGCCGAGGGGACCGGCGTCACCTCGTCGGTCTGCACCTTCACCCGGATGCGCGCGTTGTGGCGCAGCGAGAGCAGGTGGTAGACCACGTCGAAGCGCTTCTCGCGCTGCGGGTAGTCCGCACCGCAGATGTCGATGAAGCTGCGGAACGCGCAGGCCGGGTCGTCGCGCAGGTAGGTCAGCGCGTAGATGATGTCGGAGGCTTGAACCACCAGGGTCAGCTCGCCGAATGCGATGGTGTGCGACACCACCGCCGGGCCGAGCGCGCCGGTGATGCGCTCGGCCATCGCCGTGAGGGCGCCCGCGCCGCTCTCCGGCTGCGTGTGCGACAGGATCGAGATGCCGTTCGTCATGGCCGTCCCTCAGCGCTCGATCGTGCCGGTCCGGCGGATCTTCTTCTGGAGAAGCAGCACGCCGTAGAGCAGCGCCTCGGCGGTGGGCGGGCAGCCGGGCACGTAGATGTCCACCGGCACCACCCGGTCGCAGCCGCGCACCACCGAATAGGAATAGTGGTAGTAGCCGCCGCCGTTGGCGCAGGAGCCCATCGAGATCACGTAGCGCGGCTCCGGCATCTGGTCGTAGACCTTGCGCAGGGCCGGGGCCATCTTGTTGGTCAGGGTGCCGGCGACGATCATCACGTCCGACTGGCGGGGCGAGCCGCGCGGCGCGAAGCCGAAGCGCTCGCAATCGTAGCGCGGCATCGACATCTGCATCATCTCGACGGCGCAGCAGGCGAGCCCGAAGGTCATCCACATCAGCGAGCCGGTGCGGGCCCAGTTGATCAGCTCGTCCGTGGTGGTGAGCAGGAAGCCGCGGTCGGCCAGCTCGTCGCTGATCGACAGGAAGGTCGGGTCGTCCGCGCCGATCGGCCGGCCGGTATTGGGATCGATGATCCCCTTGGGCTGGGGCGCGACCGCGGGGGCGCGGGACAGGCTGTGGGTCGTGTCGGTGATCAGGGCCATCGGCGACTCGGAAAACGGTGCGGGCAGGCGGCTGTTGCGAATCAATCCCACTCGAGGGCGCCCTTGCGCCACTCGTAGACGAAACCGACCGTCAACACGCCCAGGAAGACGATCATCGACCAGAAGCCGAACCAGCCAAGGTCTCCGAAGGTGATCGCCCACGGGAACAGGAACGCGACCTCGAGATCGAAGATGATGAACAGAATCGCCACGAGGTAGAACCGCACGTCGAACTTCATGCGGGCATCGTCGAAAGCATTGAAGCCGCACTCGTAGGCCGAGAGCTTCTCCGGATCCGGGCTCTTGAAGGCGACCAGGAACGGCACGACCAGCAGGGCGGTGGCGATGAACAGAGCCACGCCGATGAACACGATGAGCGGAAGGTAGTCCGCCAACAAGCCGGTCATGCCAGGGCCTCGCGAGAGCGTCTCGATCTGACGTGGGAAACCGCGGTGCGCCGCCGAACCGGATTCGCCCGTGGAATTGTTCTTATGCCAGGATGCGCGCGGCCGGAGGCTTAGTCGAGCCGCCGACCCGTGACAATGGCTTGTCGCGTCGCACAAAGTGCACGTCCTGTCTTGTGTAGGGATGTGGGCGTGCGCGGCAGCCCTGCAACACGACGCAAGCGCGCAGGCCATCCGGTCGCGTCCCGCACGAAACCGCCACGGACGCGCTTGACAGCCCCCCGCCTGGCCCATAAACCCCGCCCCGTCGCCGGGCGAAACGCCCCTCCGAGGCGACCACGCCGTGCGGGCGTAGCTCAGTTGGTTAGAGTGCCGGCCTGTCACGCCGGAGGTCGCGGGTTCGAGCCCCGTCGCCCGCGCCACTTCCACGATCCCTCGATATCAGGACCGAACCGCGCCTCCGACCACGTCGGGGGCCGTTTGACGTTTGCGCTGCGGCTTGGGGCCTGTTGGGGCATGACGGCTCGGTGTATCCGCGCCGTCGAACCCGACCCGTTTGGCCAGAGCTCCTGCGCGACCTGACACTCGCTTCTCTGTCCGCGACGCGACCCTCGCCGCGTCATCCCGGGGGCTTTCGTGGCGCGGGATGACACGGCCGCGGCACGGGCGTCCGTGCAAGTCTGCCGAACGTCACGCGCGCATGGGCGGCTCAGCTGACGGCCCGCGGTGGCGCATCGACCGCCACGCGCATCGGATCCACGGCACGCCTGCGACCGCCGCGGATGCTGAGGGCGATTCCGGCGAGGATCAGGCTTCCGCCCGCCAGGATGTCGGGGCTCAGCGGCTCGCCGAGCATCAGGTGCGTGCTCAGGATTCCGGCCACCGGCACGAGCAGCGCGAACGGCGTCACGGCCGCCGCGGGATAGCGGGTCAGGAGCCGGGTCCACAGGCCGAAAGCCAGCAGGGTCGTCGGATAGGCCTGGAAGGCGATCGACGTCACCGCCGTCCAGTCCGGATGCGCCAGAGTGGCGAGGGCGGCCGGTCCCTCGACGATCAGGGACAGGCCCAGCAGCGGCCCCGCGGTGGCGAGGCTGCCCCAGACCATCAGGGCGAGCATGTCGACCCGCCCGATCCGCTTCGCGGTGACGTTCGCGCAGGCCCAGGCCGACGCGGCCGCGACGACCAGCAGAAGCGGCCCGAGCGGTGCGCCTCCGGCTCGACCCAGGGCGATCGTCGCGGTGCCCAGGAGGGCGACCACGCCCCCGAGCACCTGGAGCCCGCGCGGCCGCTCCCGAAGGAACAGCCAGGCGAGTGCCACCGTGAACGGCACCTGGACCTGGATCAGCAGCGACGACAGGCCGGCCGGCATGCCCAGCCGGATCGCCGTGAACAGCAACCCGAACTGACCGACCCCCAGGGCCAGGCCGAACACGATCACCAGGGTGGCCGGGGCCCGGGGCGGCCGGATCACCAGCACGGCCGGTATCGCCGCGAGGGCGAAGCGCAGGGCGCAGAGCAGCAGCGGTGGGGTCGTCTCGAGGCCGATCTTGATCGCCACGAAGTTGGCGCCGAGGATCGTGACCACCAGAATCGCCGACAGCGTGTCGCGCAACGTCATCCAACGATCCTTGCCACTGTCCCCGCGATCGTCCCAGCCCCGGCCGGCCTCACCACGCGCGTGCGGCCCGCGCCCGGCGGCGGGCCTCGCGCCGGCCGATCAGCAGGTCGGTGGCGTCGCGGAAACCCGGCACCGCCGCGTCCGCGACGTCCTGCGGCGTCAGACCGATATCCTTCAGCTCCCGCTCGGACAGCGTCGAGAGCCGGTGCAGGACGCGCCGGTTCATCGCCGCGCGCGACAGCTCCGCCCGCACCTCCGCGGCGGCCTCGCTGATCGCCCCGACGACCCGGGCGATCCAGGACGGCGGGGTGCCGGTGCGGGCGGTCTCGGTGAGGCACTGGTCCATGGCGCGATCCTCCATCTCCTCAGGACGCGACGATCCTGACCGGGCCGGGCTGGCGGCGACAGGAACAGTTCGGTACGCTTTCGAAGAATTGTCCGGTCGGAAAGGCAGTACGGATGCAGGTCGCGCCCAAGCCCACCGGGACGCGCGTCGAGATCGTGGCCGGCGAGATCCGCGAGCGCATCGCGGCGCGCCACCTCGTGCCCGGGGTCCGGATCCCGTCGGTGCGGGCCTTCGCGGAATCCATGGGCGTGTCGAAATCGACCGTGGTGGAGGCCTATGACCGGCTGGCCGCGGAGGGCACCCTGGTGGCGCGGCCGGGCTCGGGCTTCTACGTCGCCGGCAAGACCCGGCCGCTCTCGCTCCAGGCGATGGGGCCGCGGCTCGACCGGATCGTCGACCCGCTGTGGATCACCCGCCAGGCGCAGCAGGCCGGCTCGGACCAGTTGAAGCCCGGGGCCGGCTGGCTGCCGGATTCCTGGATGCCCCACGAGGCGATCCGGCGGGGCCTGCGCCGGGTGGCGCGGGCGGATCTGGCCGAGATGACCAATTACGACCGGCCTCTGGGCTACGAGCCCCTGCGGATCCAGATCGCCCGCAAGATCGCCGAGAAGGGCGTCGGCGCCGAGCCGGACCAGATCGTGCTGGTCGAATCGGCCACCCAGGCCCTCGACCTGGTCTGCCGGTTCCTGCTCCAGCCGGGCGACACCGTCCTGGTGGACGATCCCTGCTACTTCAACTTCCTGGCGCTGCTGCGGGCGCACCGGGTCTCGGTCATCGGCGTGCCGTTGACCCCGGAGGGGCCGGACCTGCGGGCCCTCGGCGCCCTGCTCGAGCGGCACCGGCCGCGCTTCTACCTGACCAACGCGGCGCTCCAGAACCCGACCGGGGCGAGCCTCGCCCCGGCCATCGCGCACCGGTTGCTGAAGCTGTGCGAGTCGCACGACACCCTGATCGTCGAGGACGAGATCTTCGGCGATCTCGAGCCCGAGCCGGCGCCACGGCTCGCCGGGTTCGACGGGCTGGAGCGGGTGATCCAGATCGGCAGCTTCTCGAAAACCCTGTCGGCGGCCGCGCGCTGCGGCTGGATCGCGCTGCGGGCCGACTGGGTCGAGCCCCTGGTCGACCTGAAGCTCGCGCTCAGCCTCGGCAACGGCCACGTCACGGCGGCTTTGGTGCACAGCCTGATCACCGAGGGCTGCTATCGCCGGCACCTCGCCGAGACCAAGCGGCGGCTCGCCGGCGCCATGGTCCAGGCCTCGGCCGAACTCGGCGCCTGCGGCCTGGAGCCGTGGGCGCAACCCCGGGGCGGCTTCTTCCTGTGGATGCGCCTGCCGGATGGGCGCGACGGCGCCGAGGTGGCGCGCCGGGCGCTGGCGCAGGGCATGGTCCTGGCCCCGGGCACGGCCTTCAGCCTGTCCGACGACTGGAACGGCTACATGCGCTTCAACGTCGCCCATTGCATCGACCCGCGCATCCGGCCGATCCTGCGGGCGGCGCTGGCTTGATCGCCTCGGGACCATGGCGGCTGTGCGAGCGCAGCGAAGCGACCGGGCGGCATTCCTCGTTTGGCTGGGATACGGCGCCCTACGAGGCTGAGCGCGATCAGCTTGCGCTCAGGGAGGCTGCTTTCGACCGAGGCCAGTCGTGAAGACAGCCGTTGGCGCGTCTCGAAACCAGCCATTCGTCGGCCGTCCGGCCAATTCGGCTCGGCGTGAAGCAGCGCATCGCGTTTGAGTCTGAGTGCCGCGGGGGGAGTTCCCTTGAGGGCGGCGGATCTGCGACACTCTCGATCTCGCTGACGCGCGCGACGCCCACCCTCCCTGCGGCGTGTCATGGGCATGGCGAGGCTGCACGGTCCGCCGTGCTTCAGCGGGTCTCGCCCTGAGCCGGAGATACGATCTGTCAGCCAATTTCGGGCATCGCTGGCGGCCTCCTATCGACCACCCCCTACGGAAGGGCTGACGCCACGATGCGAACGATCGTTTATGCCGATGGCGGTTGCGACCCGAACCCCGGGCCAGGCGGTTGGGGGGTCGTCGTTGCGGCTCCGGACAATACGGTCGAGCTGTGCGGCGGAGAACCCGGCACCACGACCAACAACCGCATGGAGCTGACGGCTGCGATCAAGGGCCTCGAGCATTTCCCGGCCGGGGCCGCGATCGAGATGCGGTGCGACAGCCAGTACGTCGTCAAATCGGTGACCGAGTGGATGCGCGGTTGGAAGGCGAAAGGCTGGCGCACGACGACGGGTGACGTGAAGAATGTCGACCTCATGAAGCGCCTCGACGAACTGAACGCGGCGCGCGACGTGAAATGGACCTGGGTCCGGGGCCATGCGGGCGACCGTCTCAATGAGCGCGCCGACGCTCTCGTCCACCGGGGCCGCCGCGAAGCGAAGCTTGGCAAGCTCGAGTCGCGGAACAGTGCTGCGCCGATACCTGCCTCTGCCCCTGTCGCTGCATCGACGCCGCCGAGCCAGGGTGCCAACCTGCGCGTCGATCTCGCGCTTGGCCTTCAGGTCACGCGGGCCGCGAAGGCGGCGGGTGTCACGCCCGACGCTCTGGTCGAGGATGCGATCCGCTTCTACCTCGAGACTGGGCCGAGCGAGGTCGCACGCCTGCGATCGAGCCGAGCATAGGGGACGACGTCGATCGCGGCGAAGCCTGGTCGTCCGGCTTCACGCCGGCAGGGTCAGCTCCGCCTTCAGCCCGCCCAGCTCCGAGCGGCCGAGGGTGAGCCCGCCGCCGTAGAGCTCGGCGAGTTCGAGGGTGATCGGCAGCCCGAAGCCGTGGCCCGGCACGCCCTCGTCCAGGCGGCGGCCGCGTTCCATGACTGCAGCGGCGGCCGCGCCGTCGAGGCCTGGGCCGTTATCCTCGACCCGCACCACGATGCCGCCCGCCTCGCTGACGGCCACGACCCGGACCCGGCTGCGGCACCAGCGGCAGGCATTGTCCACGAGGTTGCCGAGCATCTCGTCGAGATCCTGCCCCTCGCAGGGCACGGATAGGGCGTCCGGCACGGCGAGGTCGATCACCACGCCCTTCTCGGCATAGAGCCGCACCAGCGCGTCGCGCAGGTCCGAGACCCGGGGCGCCAGGGGCGTGCGTCCCCGGGCCGAGCCGGACAGCGCCGCGGCGCGAGCCCGGCGCAGGTGGTGGCGGACCCGCCGGTCCATGTCGTCGACCTGGAGGCGCAGCGCCCCGTCGGGATCGCGGGCCCGATCGGCCAGGGCCATCGACAGGGTCGCGAGCGGCGTCTTGAGGGCGTGGGCCAGGTTGGCGACGTGGCCGCGGGCGCGCTCGAGGTTCTGCGCGTTCTGGTCGAGCAGGGCGTTGAGTTCGCTCACCAGCGGCTTGATCTCGGCGGGCTGCTCCTCCGGCACCCGCTCCCGGCGCCCGGCGCGCACGGCGGCGAGGTCGGCCCGCAGGCGCCGCAGCGGCGCCAGGCCGAGGCGCACCTGCAGGGCCAGCCCGGCGATCAGGCAGAGGCCGAGCACCCCGAGCGCCAGGGCCAGGCTGGTCAGGGCCTCGCGCAGGGGCCCGTACAGGGCCGCCCGCGGCGCCGCCGCGATGATCGTGGCGGGGGGCGTCCCCGGCACGTCGAGAATGCGCAGGATCAGCCGCTCCCCCCGCGGCCCGGTGCCGTCCGCCGGATGCGGGTGATCGGCCGCGTCGTCGGGGCCCGGATCGGTGACGGTGATGTGGCCGCCCCGCAGGGAGCCCGAGCCGTAGGTCTCGGCCCCGCGGCGGACCTCCCAGGCCCAGCCCGGCCCGTCCCGGTCGAAGGGCGGCGCGTCGCGGTTCTGGGACAGGAGCCCCGCCTCCAGGCCGGCCCGGAGCGCGACGATCTGGGCGTCGAGATGCCCCTCGATCTGCCCGCGGACGAAGCGGTGCAGGATCACCCCGATGGCGAGGCCGGCCACCACCAGCGCCGCCAGCACCAGCGCCAGGGCGGCCGCGAGCAGGCGGGTCCGCAGGGAGCGGCGCGGCGGGGGGCCCTTCTTCGGCGGCGGCATCAGGCCGGATCCGCGTGCAGGCGGTAGCCGTGGCCGCGCACGCTCTCGATCCGGGCCGGGGCGATCTTCCGGCGCAACCGGGTGATGATCACCTCCACGGAATTCGAATCGACATCCGCGTCGCCCTCGTAGACCCGCTCGATCAGGTGCGGGCGCGGCACCACCGCGTCGCGGTTGAGCATCAGGCAGGACAGGACCCGCCATTCGAGGCCGGTGAGCTTGAGTGGCAGGCCCTCGTGCTCGAAGGCGCCCAGCCCGGTGTCGAAGCTCAGGGGGCCGCAGGCGATCCGGCTCGCCCCGCCGCCCTGCGACCGGCGCACCAGGGCGCGCAGGCGGATCACCAGCTCCTCCACCCGCACCGGCTTGACCAGGTAATCGTCCGCCCCCGCCTTGAAGGCCGCGACCTTGTCGCTCCAGCCGTCCCGGGCGGTGAGCACCAGCACCGGCAGGGTCCGCCCGGCCGCCCGCCAGGCCCGCAGAACCGAGACGCCGTCGCCCTTGGGCAGGCCGAGGTCGAGCACCACCGCGTCGTAGCCCTCGGTCTCGCCGAGATGCTGGGCATCCTCGCCGGTGGCGGCCCGGTCGAGGACGAAGTTCTCCGCGCGCAGGACCTTGGCCAGTTCGGTGGCCAGGGCCGCGTCGTCCTCGACCAGCAGGATCTTCACGGATTCGCCCTCCCCCAAACCCGGCCCAATGCCGGAAAGCGCGCGGCGACGGGAAGTTAGGGCCGATTTCTCACGCGGCCCGTCAATCCGGCATCCCGCATCGGCACGCGCGGCCAAGTCCTTGATCGCCCGCGCGTCTCGGCGCCGATCCGGCCATAGGGAGCCGGGTTTAACCGGGGCTGAACCGGGCGGTTCAGGCCGGATTCGCGGGGGCGACTTACGAAGGCGCCACGGACCGATCGGGTCCCCAGCCTTCGGAAGGACGATTCAGATGACCGACCACACCACGATCGACGGCACCGCCCGGGAGATCCGCGAGCCCGCCCCCGCCAAGACCGCCAGAACGATCCCGGCCCGGACCTGGGTGGTGGCCGCGATCGCGGCGCCCCTGGCGCTCGGCGCCGCCGGCCTGTCCCTGGCGCAGGGGACGCCGTTCCAGCCGACCCCGGTCGATCCGGTGGCGATCCAGGCGCTCGCCTCGTCGAGCGCCACCGCGATCAAGGGTGAGGTCGCCGAGATCTACGGCAACAAGTTCGTGGTCCAGGATCCCACCGGCCGGGCACTGGTCGAGACCGGGCCCGCCGGCGAGGGCGGCACCCTGGTCGCCAAGGGCGAGGCCGTGACCGTGCAGGGCCGGTTCGAGACCGGGTTCCTGCATGCCAGCGTCCTGACCCACGGCGACGGCCGCAAGGTGGTGATCGGGCCGGCGGGCGGGCCTCCGACCGGCAGCCTCGACTGGGCCAAGGACCGGCTGGGCCTCGGGCCGAATCCGGACGTGCCGGCGCTCACCGCCGCCGTCCAGGCCGCCGGCTACGGCGACGTGCGGGTGACCGGACGCGGCCCGCGCCACCTCGACGTCGCCGCCAAGGACCGGGACGGGCGCGAGCACGCGCTCCATGTCGGCTTCGACGGCCAGGTCCGCGAGCGGCCGGTGCCGGGCGCCCGGCCCTGAGACCGGGCCGCGCCGCATTCGCCCGCCGCCGGACCGCATCGCTGTCCGGCGGCGGGCAGCTCATGCAACCGTTTCCGCCCTGCCGCGTCCTCCCGTCACCGATCCGGACAGGAGACGCGCCATGGAACCGATGAAGCCGATGGAACCCATGAAGCCCATGGAACCGATGAAGGGCATGGAGCCCTTCTGGCCGAAGGACCTCGGCGAGCCCGCGACCAGCGGCTCGCAGAACGGCATGAAATACGCGTTCTTCCCGGACAAGCACCGGCTCCTGATCGAGCGCGAAGGCCAGGTCACGACCTACGACAGCGGCGACCACCGGATCGGCGGCGTCTCGCAAGCGGACGGCAGCACCCAGTCGCTGACCTTCTCCAGCCAGAACGGCGACGTCGATCTGGGCTCGCTGAAGAAGCTCGACTGACGGTCCGGCTGGGAGCCCGCTCTCCCACCCACCCCCCTCATCCTGAGGCGACGGAGCGAAGCGGAGGCCTCGAAGGGGGCCTCCAGCCGGCCGCGCGATCCCTGGAGGGCTCCTTCGAGGCTCGCTGCGCTCGCACCTCAGGATGAGGGGGTTGGATGGGAGGCCCATGTTCTCGGGGCACCGGGCGGATCCTCACCGCGCCTTCCGCCCCCGGCCATCTTCCCCTCCGGCACCGGGCCCTCTAAGCCCGGCCCGGCCATGCGAGCCCTTCCGCCGACCCGTCCCGAACCATGCGCGCGCTGATCGACCTCGTTCGGATCATGCGCGCGCGCGATCGGCGCCGGCTCGCCCTGATCGCGCTGGGCCTGGCGGTCGCGGCGCTGCTGGAGGTGGTCGGCGTCGCCTCGGTGATCCCGTTCCTGACCCTGGTCGGCGATCCCTCGGCGGCGACAAGGGTGCCCTACCTCGCCCAGGCCCGCGAGAGCCTCGGCCTCATCGACGAGCGCAGCTTCCTGCTGGTCACCGGCGGGGCGGCGCTGCTGGCGATCCTGACCACCGCCGTGGTCAATGCCGGGCTGACCTACGCGCAGCTCCTGTTCACGCATCTGGCCGGCTACGGCTTCAGCCGCCGGCTGCTGTTCCGCTACCTCGACCGGGAGCGGCTGTTCTTCGCCCAGGCCAACAGCGCCGAGCTCGCCAAGAACGTCCTGTCCGAGACCGACCGGCTGGTCGTCGGCGTGCTGACCCCGGCCACCGTGCTGGCCTCCCGGGCGACCTCGGCGCTCGCGGTGATCGTCTTCCTGCTGGCCTACGCCCCCCAGCTCGCCCTGATCCTCGGGGGCGGCTTCGGCGGCCTCTATGTCGGGATCTACCTGATCATGCGGGCCCGGCTCGCCCGGCTCGGCGGCCGCTCGGTCACCGACAACGAGGCCCGGTTCCGGATCGTGCAGGAGACCTTCGGGGCGCTGACGGAACTGAAGCTCTACGGTCGGGCCGAGGCCTTCGCGGGTCGGTTCGACGCCCCGGCCCGGGCCTACGCGGTCGCGACGGCGGCGAGCCTGCTCACCGGCCAGATGCCGCGCTTCGTCATCGAGGCCCTCGCCTTCGGCGGCGTGATCGTGGTGGTGCTGTTCGCCCTCGCCCAGGGGCTCGACGTCGCCGGGATCCTGCCGCTGCTCGGCCTGTTCGCCTTCGCGGGCTACCGGATGCTGCCGGCCTTCCAGAACATTTTCACCTCCGTCTCGCTGATGCGGTTCTACAGCCCGGTGGTGCAGGTGATCGTCGACGAGCTCGCCGACGAACGTCATCCCGCGCCTCGCACCGGTGAGCGCCTCCCCTTTGCGAGAGAAATCCGGCTGGAAAACATCGGCTTCGATTACGGCACCGGCCGACCGGCGCTCAGCGGCATCGACCTGACCGTCCCGGTCAACACCACGGTGGGTCTTGCCGGCCGCACCGGCTCGGGCAAGTCGACCCTGGCGGGCCTGCTGCTGGGGGTGCTCACCCCGGGCACCGGCCGGATCACCGTGGACGGGCGGGAACTCGACGCGAGCGCCCGCCCCGCCTGGCAGAACCGCATCGGCTACGTCCCGCAGGACGTGTTTCTCGTCGACGGCACGGTGGCCGAGAACATCGCGCTGGGCCTCGACGCGCCGGACCGCGCCGCCGTCGAGCGCGCGGCCCGGCTCGCCGGCGCCCACGACTTCGTGGCCGCCCTGCCCCGGGGCTACGGCGAGCGCGTCGGCGAGCGCGGGGCGCGGCTGTCGGGCGGCCAGCGCCAGCGCATCGGCATCGCCCGGGCGCTCTACCACGACCCGGACGTGATCGTGTTCGATGAGGCGACCTCGGCACTGGACGACGAGACGCAAGGAGCGGTGATGCGCGCCCTGCGGGCCCTCGCGGGCCGGCGCACCCTGATCCTGATCGCCCACCGGCTCTCCACCCTGGAGGGGGCCGACGCGGTCCACGTCCTGGAGGCGGGGCGCCTCGTCGCCTCCGGGCCGCCGGAGACGATCCTGCCGCGATTGGGGGCGATGGCCTGAGCGGAGGCGGTCAGGCCACCAGAGCCTGCCCGTCACTCTCGGGTTCCGGGCCGTGCGTGTGCGCGGCGAACGTCGCGATCGCGGCGGGCCGGCCCATCAGGTAGCCCTGCGCGGCGTCGCAATTCTCGCTGACCAGGAAACCGAGCTCCGCCTCCGTCTCGACGCCCTCGGCCAGGACCGGAAGGCCCAGGCCACGGCCGAGGCCGAGCACGGACCGGACGATCGCGGCGGCCTGCTCGTTGCCGTCCACCGCCCGGATGAACGAGCCGTCGATCTTGATCCGGTCGAACGGATAGGTCCGCAGGTTCGACAGGGAGGAATAGCCGGTCCCGAAATCGTCCATGGCGATGCGCACCCCCAGGGCCTTGAGCTGGCGCAGGGTGGACTGGGCCCGGGCGGGATCGCGGATCAGGGCCGTCTCGGTGATCTCGATCTCCAGGCGCTCGGGCTTCAGCCCGGTCTGGAACAGGACCTCGTGGACCAGCTGCGCGAAGTGCGGCGCGTGGAGCTGCAGGCCCGAGACGTTGACGGCGATGGTGAGCGGGTTCGGCCAGCCGGCGGCCTCGCGGCAGGCTTCCCGCAGCACCCATTCGCCGATCTGCAGGATCGCGCCGCTCTCCTCCGCGATCGGGATGAACAGGCCCGGCGGCACCGCGCCGCGCTGCGGATGCTGCCAGCGCAGCAGCACCTCGAAGCCGAGCACGGACCCGTCCCGCACGTCGGTCTGCGGCTGGTAGACGAGGTGCATCTCGCCGCGGGCCACGGCATGCCGCATGTCGTGTTCGAGGAGGCCCCGCTCGCGGACCTGTGCGCCCATGCGCGCCTCGAAGAACCGGTAGGTGCCGCGGCCCTCGGACTTGGCGCGGTAGAGCGCCGTGTCGGCGTAGCTCAGGAGCGAGGCCCGCTCATCCGTGTCGTCGGGGAAGAGCGCGATGCCGACGCTGGTGGCGATCGTCGGGCCGGCCCCGTCGGCGCTGTTGCGCAGGGCGTCCAGGATCTGCTCGGCCAGGCGCCCGGCCGCGATCGCTTGATCGCAGGGCATGAGGATCGCGAATTCATCGCCGCCCAGCCGGGCCATCAGCTGGGTCTTGTCGAGGAGCGCGCTCACCGACTTCGCGACGGTGATCAGCATGGCGTCGCCGGCCGCGTGGCCGAACAGGTCGTTGACCTCCTTGAACCGGTCCAGGTCGAGGCAGAGCACCGCCAGCCGCCGGCCCGTCACCTTGGCGACCTTCAGTTCCTGATCCAGGCGCTGGTTGAAGCGCGCCCGGTTGGCGAGGCTGGTCAGCGCATCGTGGTGCGCCAGGAACTCGATCTGTCCCTCGGCCCGGCGCCGGGCGCGCAGATCGCGGACCGCGATGGCGTAATGGGGCTGGTTGCCGTAGGTGACCGGCCGCACGATCAGCTCGACCGGGATCTTGGCGGCGTCTTCGGCGCGCTGCAGCTCCGTCTCCACCGGCTGATCCGCCGGGGTGGCCAGCGCCAGGCGCGTCGCGGCTTCCGGCAGGAACCGCGACAGCGGGATTCCCGACAGGTCGGCGGCGGCGACGCCCACGAGGGTGCCGAAGCTGTCATTGGCGCTGACGATGCGATCGCCGCGGCACACGACCAGTCCTTCGACCGCGGCGTTGGCGAGGCTGTGCAGGCGCTCCCGTTCCAGGACCGCCTGGCGGCGATCGCGGATGTCGAGGGTCAGCGCCGCGCCGGCGAGGAACAGGATGGCCAGGCTCGCCAGGGCGACGCCGACGGCGAGCCAGCGCGCCGGGATGGCGCTCTCCGATATCAGGACGCCCGGATCGGGCACGATCGTGACCGCGCCCATGGCGACGAAATGGTGGCTGCAGATCGCGAGCAGCAGCAGCAGCGCGCCCGTCAGGCGTCCCTTCAGCCGTTCGCCCGCAAGCGCCACCGGCAGGGCGGCGCCGGCCAAGAACGCGCCGAGGACCAGGGACGCCGCCACGAGGGCGCGATCCCAGCGGATGTGCCCGGCGATCTCGAACGCGGCCATGCCGGTATAGTGCATGGCCGCGATGCCGAGCCCGAGGACGGCGCCGCCGAGCGCGGCCGCGAACGGCAGGGCGGGGGTGATCGCGATGGCGAGGCCGAGCCCGGTGATCGCGACGGCGTAGATGAGCGAGAGGCCCGTGAGGCCGACGGCGTAGGCGCTCGGCAGGTTCGGCTCGAAGGCCAGCATGGCGATGAAGTGGGTCGCCCAGATGCCGGATCCCCCGGCCACCGCCGCGACGCAGAGCCAGACCGCCCGGATCCGTGGGGTCGCTTTGCGGGCATGCCGCAGAAGCTCGATGCACGTGGTCGCCGCCAGGGCGCATGTCAGAGCCGCCAGACCGACGAGCCAGACATCATGGGAATCGACGAAGCAGCCAACGACCTTGAGCATCACGTAAAACCGGGGACCGAGATAGCACTCTCTGGCTATAGTGATCCGCTTTTTAGACCGTTAATCTGACGTATCGCGCGATCCAAAAACGACTGCTTCTAATATAGGTTATAAAATCTCGGGTTGTGGCAGCTATAGACGCGTGGTTGAAGGCGCTCTCGGTTCGCGCGTCTTCGGCCGTCGATCCGGCGGGTCGGCGGCCGCTGTTTCGTCTCGGAACCTTTGCCGCAGGGCGAAGGCGATCCACCGCGTCACACGTGGGCAGACGGTTCCGCTTCTGCGGGCTCCGTACGGAAACAGACGAACGGCGTTTCCGCTCATGCGGGTCTCGGGCGCCGTGGCAGGCCTCCGAGCACGATCCCGCGTGTCGGCGGCGGACGGGGGAGGCGGGGCGAACCTCCAGGCCGCCGCGCCTGCCGAGGGCCCGCGCCCCTTGCGTCCCGGCCCGCGTCCGTTACCTCGGCTGTCCGAGGATCGCCCGGGAGGCCCGCTTGAGCACGCGCATCGACCTGACCGCGCCGGATGGAACCACGGCCACCCTCGCCACCCACGGGGCCGAGCCGGTCTCCTGGCGGGTCGGCGGGGCCGAGTATCTGTGGAGCGGCGACCCGGCGCATTGGAATCGGCACGCCCCCTGGCTCTTCCCGGTGGTCGGCGCCTCGGCCGGCGGGCAGGTGACGGTCGGGTCCGAGACCTACCCGATGGCGCAGCACGGCTTCGCCCGGGACGTGCCCTTCTCGGTGGTGGAGCGCAGCGCCGACGCGGTGATTCTGCGGCTGGCCGACGGGCCGGAGACCCGGCGGCACTACCCGTTCGCGTTCCGGCTCGATGTCGCCGCCCGGGTGCGTCCCGCCGGCCTCGATCTTGAGGTCACCGTGGCCAATCCGGGCGACGCGCCCCTGCCCTACGCGCTCGGCTTCCACCCGGCCTTCCCGTGGCCCTTCGCGGGCGGCGCGCGGGCCAAGGATGGCGGCTACGCGGTCGAGTTCGAGCAGGCCGAGCGCCCATTCGCGCCGCAGGTCGGCCCCGGCGGCCTTCTGCTGCGCGCGGAGCAGCCGATCCCGCTGGTCGGCAGCACGCTGCCGCTGGACCCGGAGATCTTCACCGAAGCCTTCGTGTTCCGGAACGCCAAGAGCCGCCGGATGCGCTTTACCGGGCCCGACAAGGCGATCCGGATGGAGATGGAGGAGTTCCCGCATCTCGCCGTCTGGACCAAGCCGACCGCGCCGTTCCTGTCGCTGGAATGCTGGACTGGCTACGCCGACTGGGCGGATTTCTCGGGCCCGCTGCAGGAGCGCGATTCGCAGCGCCTGCTCCCGCCGGGCGGCCAGGCGCGCCACGGCGTGCGCCTGACCCTGGAAGGCTAGCGGTTGCGCGTCTGGGTCGCCCGGCCTGAGCCGGGGGCCTCCCGGACCGGCGCGGCGCTGGCGGCGCGGGGGCATGCGCCCCTCGTCGCCCCCGTGCTGGCGGTGCGGCCGACCGGCGCGGCGCTGCCCGAGGGACCCTTCGACAGCCTGCTGCTCACCAGCGCCAACGCCGTGCCGGCGCTCCGGGACGCCGCCGCCCTGCGGGGCCTGCCGGTCTTCGCGGTGGGGGCTCGCACCGCCGCCCTGGCGCGCGCGGCCGGGCTCGGGCCGGTGCGCGAGGGGCCGGGCGACGCGGCCGGGCTCGCCGCCCTGGTCGCCGAGAGCCTGCCGCCGGGCGCCCGGCTGCTCCACGCCACCGGGGTGGAGCGCAAGGCCGAGCCCGGTTCGAGCCTGGCGGCGGGCGGATTCGCGGTCGCCATCCTCGTCGCCTACGCGGCGGAGCCCGTGCCCGCCCTGCCCGATGCCGTGAACGCCGCGCTGGCCGCCGGGGCGCTCGATGCCGCGCTGCATTATTCCCGCCGCAGCGCGGCCGTCGCCCTGGCGCTCGCAGACCAATCGGGACACGGCGGAGCTTTCCGCCGCCTGAGGCATTACTGCCTGTCGGCTGATGTCGCGTTTCCCCTGGAAGCAGCCGGCGTCGCGGTCCATTTCGTCGCGGGACGACCGCGGGAAACGGACCTGCTCGATGCCCTTGCGCCTCGCCTCGGTGACGGCGCGCGGTGACAGAGCGACAGAGCCGCCGTATCTCGCCCTCGCGCCCGGTGCCGCGGCGGTGCTACGGGGGCGCGGCGACGCCGAAGAGTTGGAGGACTTGCCCGTGACGCCACCACCCAGCGACGCCGACAAGCCCGGAACCGGCGGTCCGAAGCCGGACGAGGTCAAGTCTGGCGATGCCAAGCCCGGCGATGCCAGGCCCGGCGACGTGAAGCCCGGGGCGAAGTCGCCGGCGCCCGCAGTCGGCGGCGCCAAGCCCGCGCAGGCCGCCGCGAATCAGGCGCCGAGTGCCACGCCGCCCAAGCCGGCGACCGAGCCGGTCACGACCGCGAGGCCGGGCGGCCCCGGCGCGACAGAGGGCAAGCCCGAAGCCGGCAAACCAACCACGCCGGTGGGCGCCGCGGATCTCGCGAAGTCCGGCCCGGGGCCGTCCGGCCGTCCGGGTGACGGCAAGGCCCCGGCGTCGCAGCCCGGCGCCACCGGTCCCGCGACGGCGGGTGCGAAGGTCGAGCCCGGCAAAGCGGATCCCGGCAAGCCGGAGGCGGCCAAACCGGATCCCAGCAAGCCCGGTCAGCCCGGCCCGGGTGCGCAGGCGGGCGGCACGCCCCGCCCCGGCGCCACCGCGGCCGGCGCCGCGTCCGCCGCGGTGACGGCCGGCCCGATCCTCGATCTCAAGGCCAAGCGCATCCCCGATCCGCCGCCGCCCGGCAAGGAGACGCCGAAGGACGCAGCGAAGGACACGCCGAAGGATGCCGGCAAGGAGCCCCCGAAGGGACCGGTCCCGGGCGGGAAGGCCGTGACGGTCCCGAGCCCGCAGCCGGGGCGCGCCCGGGCCGGGTTCGGCTCGCTGGCGGCGGCCGGCCTGCTCGGCGGCCTGATCGGCGCGGGCGCGCTGTTCGGCGCCGAGCGCGCCGGAATCGGCGGCATGCTGCGCCCGAACGCCGCCGATCCGTCCCTGTCCGGCCAGGTCGCTTCGCTGGACAAGCGCGTGGACGGGCTCGCCCCCCGCGACGCCCTCACCGAGCTCGACAAGCGCGTCGCCGCCGCCGAGACCGCGGCCCGGCAGGCGCTGGAGAAGACCCCGGCGCCCGGCGGCACCCCCACGGAGGGTCAGGCCCCCGGGGCGGCCCCGGCCGTGCCGGCCGATCTCGCGGCGCGGCTCGACAGCCTCGATCAGCGGGTCGCCGCACTCCAGGAGGAGCCCGGCCGTGAGCCCGGTCGCGACCAGCAGGGCGATTCGAAGCTCGGCGCGGTCCAGGCCATCGATCCGAAGCAGGTGGCCGATCTCGATGCGCGGGTGAAGGCGCTCGAATCGGATCAGTCCGCCAAGGGCGAGGTCGCCGAGACATCGAAGAAGATCGCGGCCCTGCAGGGGCAAGTCGAGCAGCGGACCAAGGCCAATGCCGAGGCCGACGCAGCCCTCGGGCAGCGCCTCGATTCGCTGCAGCAGGCCCTCGATTCCCGCGTGAAGGCCGCCACCGAGGCGGTCCAGGCGGCGACGCAGGCGAGCCGCACCGCCGCCGAGGCCGGCCAGGCTCAGGCGGCCGAGGCCGCGAAGGCGGTCGATCGCCGCCTGCAGGAGCAGGCCGACAAGATCGCGGCCCTCGACAAGGGCCTGGCCCAGCGCGCCGAGGTCGCCACCGTCCAGGCGGCCCTGCGGGTCGTGGTGGCCGACCGAGTGGCGTCGGCGCTCGCCGCCGGCATGCCCTACGCGGAGCCGCTCGCGACCCTGCGCAAGCTCGATCCCGGGGCCGAATCCCAGGCGGCGGCGCTCGCGCCCTTTGCAGACTCCGGCGCGCCCACGACGGCGCAGCTCGCCAACGACTTCCGGCCCATCGCCGAGCAGATCGCGGCCAAGCGCCGGGCGCAGCGGGCCAAGAGCGCCGCCGAGGCCGGCGATTTCCGCACCAAGCTCCTGAGCATGGCCGACGGCCTCGTGCAGGTCCGCAAGGTCGATACGCCCTCCGCGACGCCGGAGGCCTCCGACGAGCCCGAGGCCAAGGTCCAGGCGGCCCTCGACCGCGGCGACCTCCCGGCGGCCTCCGCGGCCTTCGCGGCGCTGCCGGCCGAGGCGCGGGACCAGGCGGGGGATTTTGCCGCCAAGCTCAAGGCCCGGGCCGCCGCCGAGGAGGCCGTGCGGACGCTGCTCGCCGGCGCCTTCAAGGCCCTGCCGACGGATCCGGCCCCCGGTGCCGCTCCGGCGGCGTCATCCGGCCGCTAGGCGTGACGGCGCCGACCCGCGCGCTGCGCGGCTGCATCAAATCCGGGCGGGCCCCCAGCGGCCCCGCCCCTTCCGGACCCAGCGGCGGCCGCCCGGCGGCCATCGACAGGAGACACTGACCCCATGTGGCGCGCCCTCGCCTTCCTGGCCCTGCTCGCACTCGCCGCCTTCGGGGCGGTCTGGATCGCCGACCGGCCCGGCACCGTCACCATCGTCTGGAACGGCTACCAGATCGGCACCAGCCTCGCGGTCGCCCTGGTGGGCGTCATCGCCGCCGCGATCGTCCTCGGCCTGCTCTGGGCGATCGTGCGCGGCGTGATCGGCCTGCCGGAGGCGCTGGTCCGCGGCTCGGCCGAGCGCCGCCGCGCCAAGGGCCTGTCCGCCCTCTCGCGCGGGATGGTGGCGGTGGGCTCGGGCGATCCGCTCGCCGCCCGCCGCTATGCCGGGGATGCCGAGCGGCTGCTCGGGCCCGAGCCGCTGACCCTGCTGCTCAAGGCGCAGGCGGCCCAGATCTCGGGCGACCGCGACGCCGCCGAGAGCGCCTTCCAGCGCATGGTCGACGACCCCGAGACCCGGGTCCTCGGCCTGCGCGGCCTGTTCGTGGAGGCCCGCCGCCGCGAGGACGAGACCGCCGCCCGCGCCTACGCAGTGGAGGCCGCCCGCCTCGCCCCGAGCGTCACCTGGGCCAACGAGGCGATGCTCGAGGCGCAATCCGCCGACGGCGACTGGGCCTCGGCCCTGGAGACCATCGAGCGTCGCTCGTCGCTCGGCCTGATCGACAAGCCGACCGCCCGGCGCCAGCGCGCCGTGCTGCTGACGGCGATTGCCGGCGAGCGCGAGGCCGGCGAGCCCGAGCTCGCCGCGGAGCGCGCGCTGCAGGCGGTCAAGCTCGCCCCCGACCTGGTGCCGGCGGCCTGCATCGCCGGCCGACTCCTGTCCCGCCGGGGCGACCTGCGCAAGGCCGCCAAGGTCGTCGAGACGGCCTGGAAGGCCAATCCGCATCCCGACCTCGCCAAGGTCTATCTCGGCCTACGCCCCGGCGATTCGGTCCGCGACCGCCTGTCCCGGGCCGAGACCCTGGCCAAGCTCTCCTCCTGGGATCCGGAATCCCGTCTCGCCGTGGCGCAGGCGGCGCTCGATGCCCGCGATTACGGCCGGGCCCGGGAGGCCTTGAAGCCGCTGCTCGCCGACCGCCCGACCGTGCGCTCCAGCCTGATGATGGCGGCGATCGAGGAGGCCGAGCACGGTGCCGCGTCGGGACAGGCCCGCGAATGGCTGGCCCGGGCGGCCCGGGCGCCGCGCGACCCGGTCTGGATCGCCGACGGGATCGCCTCCGACACCTGGGCGCCGGTCTCGCCGGTCACCGGCCGGCTCGACGCCTTCGTGTGGCGCGAGCCCCCGAACACGCTGGCGGCCGCCGCCCCCGCGATGGAGCCCGAGGAACCCGAGGAGACGCAGCCCGTTCTCGTCCCGGCACATCCGGCCCCGACGCCGGCCGCCCCGCTTCCGACCATCATGCCCGCGAGCAAGACGGCCCCTGCCCCGGCGGCGGATCCGGTCTCGGCCGGGATGGCGGCCGCCGCGGTCCCGGCCGCCGGCGAACATCCGGTCCGGCGGGCCGGATAATGCGGCCACGGGCCTGACGTTAGTCGGATAACGAAAGAGCTCGGGTGGAATTATCAGTTTTGTGCTGAACTTCTCCTTGGCTCGCGCGGTTACGTTGACGGCTGTTGCTGATACAGCGTATTTTCTTGCTGCTTCAGGCAACCGCCGATCGAGGGCCCGACCATCCGTTCGCCGCTTCACCTTCCAGTCCCGCTGCCGACCCGGCGGGGCTCCATACGGGTTTCGTCCCGCCCGGTGCGGCCGTGACGGCCGCCGTCGAGGACGAGGCCGAGCCGCGCCGCCAGGTCGGCGTCCTGCCGTTCCAGCTGGGGAGCGACGGTGAGAACCGTATCCTGCTGGTGACCTCGCGGGAGAGCCGGCGGTGGGTGATCCCGAAGGGCTGGCCGATGAAGGGCCGCAAGCCGTTCGAGGCGGCGGCCCGCGAAGCCTACGAGGAGGCCGGCCTGCGCGGCGACGTCGGCAAGCGGCCGCTCGGCTATTATTTCTACCAGAAGCGCCTGAAGAACCTGGATGCCGTCCTGTGCCAGGTGAAGGTCTTCCCGCTCGAGGTGCGCAAGCAGCTCAAGAACTTCCCCGAGGTCCACCAGCGCGAGCTGCGCTGGTTCACCCCGGCGGAGGCGGCCGAGGCCGTGTCCGAGCCGGGCCTCGCGGCGATCATTCGCGCCGCCTGCCGCCAAGTTAAGCCGACGGACGCGTAATCGACCGTTGCCAACGCCCCGTCGATCCTTTATGGCCCCTCTCAGCCGGACGGACACGCCCCCCAGCGGGGTCGCCACGGCGCTTGCTGCGGTAGCTCAGTGGTAGAGCACTTCATTGGTAATGAAGAGGTCGACAGTTCAATCCTGTCTCGCAGCACCAGATATCTCTCAGACATCCCCAGGTCAGCGTAGTTGGTTCACGGTTCTCGCGAACCCTTGCGCTGCGCGTTGAACCCGCGCCGCGGATCGTACGAGAACCGGCCGTGATCCGGTCGGGCCTTCGCGCCGCGCAGGACGGCGGATCGACCCATCCGCGTGAGGGATGATGCGGACGTGAACACGACGGCCCTTTTCACCATGGTGGGCATCGTCCTCGGCTGGACCGTCCTGGCCGGGGCCGCGCTGTTGTCCGGCCGGTTCGCCACCTTCGCGTTCCTGGTCCTGACGGTGGTGGCGCTCTTCCTCTACGTTCCCTGGGTCAGGCTGCGCGCCAGCGGGATCGAGGGCTCCAGCCGGCCGGTCCGGTTCTGGACGAATGTCGCGATGCTCGGAGTCAGCCTCGCGGCCTGCCTGGCCCTGGTCGTGATGCTGGCCCGGCGGATCGGCTTTCTGTAGCCGGTTCCACCGGGCCTTCGCCGGGCCTGGACGCCGGAGGCGCCCTCAGTGCTTCATCAGGCTGTCGACGGTCTCGTTCTGCCCGACCGTGTCGGAGAACCGGGCGAGGCGGCTGAGGCTCGGCTCGTTGAGGCCGCCGGAGCTGGCGAAGGTCGCCAGCGCGATGCCGACCAGGAAGCTGGCTTCCTCCGCGGTGACGGCGCGGCCGCTCAGCGTGCTGGCCGCACCGCGCACCGCGAGCACGGCTTGCTGGAATGCGGGGTCGCTCTGCAGCTCCGCCAATCGGGTCATGTGGGCCTTCTCCTGGATCAAGGGTGAATGCGGAAGCCGCACCGGGGTTTCGGGCGTGTCCGGGCGGGGACTTGCCGGGCGCCGCCGCAGGTCCGGCCCGTGTCCGGGCGGATGTCCGCGGCGACCCCTTGGGTCGAAACCGGGGTATCGCCGTTCATAAGCGCGAGGCTAGGCGGCTTTCACATCCTGGATCAAGTTTCCCCCGCGCACGTCCGATACGCCGTGCCGGCCCGGGTCGAGCCCGGTGCGCAGGGAGGCACGGCTCGCAAACCGCGGCGTCGCGTCCGCGCGGCGTCCGGTATCACCGCGGGTATCGCGTCGCATCGGCTCGCCCGCAGGGTCACGACCGGTAAACCCTTCAGCGTGAGGATAGCCGGGCTACCAATCAGCCACAGGGTCGTTGTTCCAGCATGTCGTCACGTCTGCTGACTCACGGAACCGTCGTGCTCGGTCTCCTGCTGGTGCCCTGGCTGGCGGAGGCGCGGACGGGCGTCTCCCCCGCGGTGCGCCATTGGCTGTCGGCCCTCGTCACGCGGATCGACGCGGTCGATCGGGCCGACCGGCGCGGGAACACCCGCGGGGCGGCCGGCACGGTGGTGGTGCGCGTCGAGATCGCCGCCGACGGCGCGGTGCGCCAGGCCGAGATCGAGCGCAGCTCGGGCTCGCGCGGCCTCGACCAGCGGGCGCTCCGGGCGGTGCAGGGGGCGAGCCCGTTCAAGGCGCCCCCCGCCGAGCTGCTGGCCGAGACCGGGGTGGCCGACCTCAGCGTTCCGGTGCAGTTCGGGCCTTGAGCCCCGAGCGAGCCGAAGGCGCTCGCGGGCCGCGCGCCGATGCGGCGGCGGTCTGAAACTTTCCCCGGATTCCTTCCGTTCGCGTCTGCAGCGCAGGTCGCGCACGGGAGGCTGATGGTGAAAGACGCATTCGCGAGACTGCGCCGCGAGTCGGGCGAGAAGCCGCCGCTACCAGTCGTCGTGACGTGGCTGACCGTGTCGATCGGGATCTGGGTCGTGATCTATCTCTATACGGGCCGGGTCGTCTGGACCTGGTGAGCGGGTTCACCGATCCCGGTGGAGGCCGGCGCCGACATAGGCCCCCACGAGGTAGCCGGATTGATGCGCGGCCAGGTAGGCGAGCAGCACCAGGAGCTTCTCGGCGTCGATCGTGGCGGTGAGCGCCCAGAGCGGCAGGCAGACCAGGGCGATGAGCATCGAGCTCGCCACCACCATCTGGGCCCGGTAGCGCCAGCCTTCCAGCACACCGACCACGAATAGGAGGGCCGCGATAAGCAACAACTGGACCCTGATTGAGGAATAGTAAAATTTACACCACACTCCTATACAATTTGCTATATCGGCGAGCTAAAATTTAGCGTTACCGGTGCAACAATCCTGCTCGCGCGCCGGCCGGTCACGGCAGCACGAAGCCCGCGACGCCGTAGACCAGGGCCGCCACCAGGGCCGCGGCCGGCATCGTGACCACCCAGGCGACCACGATCCCCTGGGCGACGTTCCAGCGCACCGCCGAGACGCGCTTGGCCGCGCCGACGCCGATGATCGCCCCGGTGATCGTATGGGTGGTCGAGACCGGGATCCCGAACGCGGTGGCGGCGAACAGGGTCACGGCCCCGCCGGTCTCGGCGCAGAAGCCCTGCATCGGCGACAGCCGGGTGATCTTCGAGCCCATCGTGTGGACGATGCGCCAGCCGCCGAGCAGCGTGCCGAGCGCCATGGCGGTCTGGCAGGACAGCACCACCCAGAGCGGGACGTGGAACGCGCCGCCCGCCTCCCCGTGGGCGTAGAGCAGCACCGCGATGATCCCCATGGTCTTCTGCGCGTCGTTGCCGCCATGGCCGAGCGAGTAGAGCGAGGCCGAGACGAACTGCATCCCCCGGAACAGCCGGTCCACCGCGTGGGGCGTCGCGCGCACGAAGATCCACGACACCGCCAGCATCAGCAGCAGCCCGAGGCCAAAGCCCAGGGCCGGGGAGAGCACGATCGCGGCGCTGGTGGCGATCACCCCGGGCCAGACGATCGCGCTCAGGCCCGCCTTCGCGATGCCGGCCCCGAGCAACCCGCCGATCAGGGCGTGCGAGCTCGAGGACGGGATGCCGGCATACCAGGTGATCAGGTTCCAGCTGATCGCACCGCCGAGCGCGCCCAGGATCACCCGGTCGGTCACCATGGTGACGTCGACGATGCCGGATCCCACCGTGCTGGCCACATGCAGGCCGAAGATCAGGAACGCCACGAAGTTGAAGAACGCCGCCCAGATGACGGCGTAGCGGGGTGCGAGCACCCGGGTCGACACGATGGTGGCGATCGAATTGGCCGCGTCGTGCAGCCCGTTCAGGAAATCGAAGACCAGGGCGACGGCGATGAGGAGGATCAGGAGGGTCACGCGGTCGGCTCAGACATGCTCGACCACGATGCTGCTGATCTGGTTCGCGACATCCTCGAACCGATCCATCACCTTCTCCAGATGGTCGTAGAGCTCGGAGCCGACCACGAAGGCCATGGGATCCTGCCGGGAGGCCTTGAACAGCGCTTTCAGCCCGGCATTGTGCAGGTCGTCGGCCCGGCCTTCGAGCTGGATCACCCGCTCGGTCAGAGTGTTCAGGATCGTGGCGTTCTCGCCCAGGGCCCGCAGCTTCGGCAGCGCCTCGGCGGTGGCGGCGGCGGCCTCCTGGATCACCGCGCCCATCTCGCGCATCGACGGCTCGAAGGCGGTGACCTCGAACAGCTGCACCGTCTTGGCGGTCTTGAGCATCTGGTCGATGGCATCGTCCAGGGAGCCGACCAGGGCCTGGATGTCGCTCCGGTCGAACGGGGTGATGAAGGTTCGGCGCACCGCCAGCAGGGCCTCGCGGGTGATCGCGTCGGCCGCATCCTCGTGATCGGCGATCGCCTGGCAGGCCACCGGCACGTCCTGGGTGCCGTCGAGCAGGGCCCGGAGGGCGTCCGAGCCGGCGACCAGGGTGGCGGCATGACGCTCGAACAGGTCGAAGAACCGGTCTTCCCTCGGCATCAGCGCACGAAACCAGCCCAGCATGTGACGTCCCGGTTCGAGGATCAGTATCCGTGCAAGCTCGGCTGACCCGAGAGGCGTAGCATGGCGATCGGCGGACCGCACCCGTCGGTTGAAACCGGAGGTCTCGGCCGATGCCCCGCCCGCCCACGATGCCTGGCCATCATTGACGAGATCGATTTGAAGTATCGATCCGATCTGTTTGGATCATGACGCAGTGCAGCGTAGATATCGCCTCGACACCGGGCCCCTGACCCGGACAGCGAGAGGTATCCCACCATGACCCTGCGTTCCTTCATCGTCGCCGCCCTGGCCACCCTGCCGACGATCGGCTCCGCCGTCGCGGACGAGGCCATCGCCCTGACCCCGCCGCTCTACCGTGAGCAGGCCCGCGCGATCTCGGCCGCGCGTCCCGCCGCCGAGCTGGCGACCACGCCGCGCCTCGTCCCGGCCGCCCCGGTCGCGACCCGGGTCGTCACCGCGACCGCGCTGCCGACCCGTTGATGCGGGCCGGCCTGCCTCCGCGAAGCCGCATCCCGGAACCCGCCGGGATGCGGCCGACCGGCCGGCACCGACCGCGCCGCGCCCATGCGGCGGTCACTGGACCAGATAGGCCGGATCGAACTGCGCCAGGTGCTTCAGGCGCGTGCGGTCGATGATCGTCAGCCGGCCGCCCTTCAGGTGGATGAGCCGTTCGGCGCGCAGGTTCATCAGCACGCGGTTGACGTGCACCGAGGTCAGGCCGAGCGCGTCGGCGAGGTCGTGCTGGGTGATGCGCAATTCATAGCTGTCGTCCGTCGCCTGTCCGACCTCGGCGAGCCGCCAGCGCAATTCGCACAGCAGATGCGCCGTCCGCTCGATCCCGTCCCGGCGGCCGAGGCTGACGATCCATTCGCGGGCGATGGCCTCGTCGCGGCGCAGGCGCCGTTGCAGCGCCGCCGCCAGGACCGGATCGTGGGTCGATGCGAAGCGCGAGAGCGGGATCTCGCCGAGCGTGCAGCGGGTCAGCGTGCTCACGGCATAGCTGGAGCGCCCGGCCAGGAGCGCCTCCAGGTCGCAGATGTCCCCCGGCACCAGGATGGCGGTGATCTGGCGTCGACCATCCTGCAGCATGCGGTAGCGGCAGGTATGGCCGGCCAGCAGCAGATGGGCCACGTCCGGCGTGGCGCCGGGGACGAGAACCTCGTTCTGCTTCGGAACGAGGCGTTCCCGCACCGGAAAGTCGAAATCGGTCGTGAGGCTCTTGGGCGGGGTCGCGTAGGCCGCCATGTCGGCCGGGCGAGCAGTGAGCATCCGTGCGTTCCAGTCCATCTGTCATGCGTCAGCCGAGTATCCATTCGATAAAATTCGGCAGATTTATATATACAAATCGGCTCGATGGAATTGGACCAGATTTCGATCCTAATATATATCGTTGGTCCGAAAGCGTACATTCGATCCCGCCCTATCTATTTGTGTGGAATAGTACTATAATATCGTCATTGTTCGCCGAAGTTTTCGGGCGCGAACGACTGAGAGACCGCGTGCTCTTGCCCTGATTGGGAGACGCACCGTGATCCAGCTTCGGCAATCCGACATTCGCAACCGCCTGCTCGGCGCCCTCGCCCCGGAGGACTTCGCGGGTCTGGCCCGGGCCCTGGAGCGCGTCCCGCTCCACCTCCAGGATACGCTGATCGGCGTCGATCAACCGCTGTCGCATGCCTATTTCGTCGAGACCGGCCTGGTCTCGCTCGTGGCGACCACCGAGGGCGGCCGGATCGAGATCGGCCTCGTCGGCGCCGAGGGTCTGGCCGGCGTGCCCCTCGTCCTTGGGACCGATCGTGGCCCCTTCCTGGGGATCGTGCAGGGTGGCGGCGAGGCGTTGCGCATCCGCGCGGCCGACTTGCGCGAGGCGTTGCAGGCGAGCCCGGGCCTGCAGGGCGTTCTGGGCCGCTACGTCCTGAGCCTGATGATCCAGACGGGCTACACGGTCTACGCAAGCGCCACGTTGAACGTCGAGGCGCGGCTCGCCCGCTGGATCCTGATGACCCATGATCGGCTCGACAGTGAAGAGATGCCGCTCACGCAGGATTTCATGGCGATGATGCTGGGCGTGCGCCGCACCGGCGTGACGGCGGCCCTCTATGTCCTGACCGGCGCCGGCATGGTCCGGGCGAGCGACGGGCGCATCACCGTGCTCGACCGCGACAGGCTCAGGGAACTGGCCGGCGACACCTACGGGCCCGCCGAGGCACAGTATGAGCGCCTGCTCGCCGAAGCCTGAGCGGACGGCGCGGCGGCGCCCTGCGGCGGCGTGCCGAGGCTTGCCGACCGCCCGTGATCGGCGGGCAGCCGGAGGGCTGCGCGCCCAAAATTGAGGCGCCAGCCGGGGGGCCGCGGACGCTTTCCCCGCCCCGCGCGAGGGGGCGCCGCGCCGCGCCGAAGCCGGTCTCGACGACCCCAGCCCGTGCCGGTTGTCCGCCCGCCTAACCCACGACCGGCACACGCTTTCACAGCGAAGTCCCGGCTCCGCCGCGGCCGCTCTCAGCCTCGGACGCGCCCGAGGTCGCCGAAGGTCTAGGCAAATAAACACAGGCGCGGCTGGGGCATGCCCGCCACTGTCAATCCCCAATAGGGTATCGGTTGGCGCTAATCTGCATAGATCGAAATCGTCTGCTTGAAATCTGCCAAAACACCAATCTTGACAGCCAAGCAACCACGTAAGTATTGTTTCCACAGCGTTAAAAATAGGAAAATACAGCTGGGCAGGTCGGCCGCTCGCGGCGTCCTGTAATCACGTAGGCAAGCTTTCTTGTGCTGCGATCGCAGAATCGCGCCTTGTCGAAAGTCTGGGGGAATAGTCATGGTCGATCTGACCGGTTACAAGCTGACCTTCGACGAAGAATTCAACACCCGCAGTATCTCGCAGACCGGCGCCGGCACGACCTGGGCCGATATTCGCGCGCAGGATCGCGGCGACGCCAACGCCGATGTCGGATTCGGCCATTCCTCCTTCGTGGACAAAGGCTCCGGCTACGACCCCTTCCAGGTCCAGAACGGTGCCCTGTCGATCACCGCGGTGCCGGACAGGACGACGTCGGGCGTGCCCGGCAGCTGGGAATCCGGCCTGCTGACCACGCAGGGCAATTTCTCCCAGACCTACGGGTATTTCGAGGTCCGGGCCGACTTCTCCGAGCAGGTCGGCGCCTGGGACGCGTTCTGGCTGCTGCCGAACCAGCAGAAGCCCGACCCGCACAATGCCGGGCAGCATCAGGAACTCGACGTCGTCGAGCGCTACGGCGACGGGCCCAGCACCGTCTACAGCACGATCCACACCACGGACCAGACGCCGAACATCCCCTGGCAGCAGAACCGCCAGGTCACCAGCGTGATGCCGAACCAGAACGGCTACCACACCTACGGCATGGACTGGCAGGCCGACCGGATCAGCTTCTACGTCGACGGCCAGATGACCGGCTCGCAGGCCACCCCGTCGGACCTGCACAGCCCGATGTACATGCTGGTCGATCTGGCCACGCAGGGCGGCGGCAGCAACAACGCCGACATCGCCCGCACGGCGATCACCTCGAAGATCGACTACGTCCGCGCCTACTCGAAGGATTCGTCCGCCGTCGCCGTGAGGCAGGACGCGGTGTCGAGCCCGGACGGCAAGGATCCGGGCCTGTACGGCGCCACCTCGGCGGCCGCATCGACACCCGCGACCGCCGCCAATCCGACGCCGAGCGCGACGACGAGTGCAGCCCCGTCGAGCAGCGCGGCCGGCGCGGCGAGCGCGACGCCCTCCCCCGCATCGTCTTCGGGCGCGAGCAGCCCGACCACCGCCGCGGCCACGACCGCCGGCGCGCCAGCGGCCAAGCCGGCGACCGGCTCGACGACCGGCACCGCATCGGGGACCGGCACCGCGACGGCCAACACCGCCGGATCGACGACGGGATCCGGCAGCACGAAGGACGCGACCCCGAGTTCCCCCGTCTCGACCGCCCCGGCCAGCGCCGCGCCGAGCGCGACGGGCTCGAGCACCGGCAGCGCAGCGCCTCAGGCCACAGCCCCGTCGACCGGCCCGGCCAGGAGCGAGACCGTCGCGCCGGCTCCGGCCAGCGCCGCCCCGAACCCGGTCAGCGCGACAAGTTCGGCGACCGGCAGCACGCACCCGGTGACCGCCGGCGCCGCGCCGCAGACCACAACCGTGACGCCCAATGCGGCAGCGGCGCCGAGCCCGGCCGCCAGTGGCGCCGCCGCACCTGCCGCCCAGACGGGCTCGGCCAGCACGGCGAGCCCCGGCACGAATGTGGGGACGCACGCGACCCCCGCCGCCACGACACCGGCCCCATCCGCAATCCCGGCACCGAGTTCCGCGGGCAGCACGACCCCGACCGCGAGCGCCACCACGCCGACCGCACAGGCCAGCGTCCCCGCCAATCCGGCCGCGCCCGCCAGTGCGACCCCTTCCGCCCCCGGCGCGACGACCCCGGTCGCCTCGCAGCGCGCCAATGGCATGGCCAACACCGCGCCCGCGGGATCGAACACCGCCGGGTCCGCCGGCACGACGGCCTCGGATTCCGCATCGGCGGGGATCTCCCCCGTCACGACCGCGCCCGTCACCGCAGCCCCGACGGCAGCCCCGACCGCGGCACCCAGCCCGACGAGCCCGTCTTCGACGGCCACGGCCAGCGCGAGCGGCCTCGCCACCACCCCGGCCGCGAGCCCCGCGCCGACAAGCCCAGTGCAGCCGACCACCATCGTCCCGACCAGCCCGACGGCTAGTCCGACCAACGTCACGGCCAACACGGCGCAGCCCGCCCTCGCCAGCGCCGCGGGCGCGAGCCGCTCACCGGCACCGAGCCTGCAAGCCCCGAGCAGCGCCTCACCCGCCTCGGCGCCGACCGCCACGAGCCCGACCAACCCGATCAGCGCGGCCGCGCCGACGAGCGCGAGCGGTGCCGGCGCCCAGGTCTCTGCCGGAGCCCCTGCGGCGGCCAAGACCGCCACTTATCAGACGTTCTCCATCTCCGAGAGCCAGCGAAAAGCCGCCCTCTCCATGATGCAGAAGCTCAGCCACGCCGAGCCCCACCAAACGCCATCGACCAACTGGTTCAGCAAGCTTTCCAATATCCTGATGCATCTCTGGTAGGCCGAGGCCGCCTTCGCTCGAACGCTTGGGCAGCGCCGGACCGAGCCGCGATCGGGCGCTGCCAAGAGACGGGACAGCCACAACTCGGTCGCGACACCGGGAGATGCGCGGAGCGCTCGGTGTTTGGTCCCGCTATGTGGTGGCACGATGGACCACGCTTCCCGCGAGGGATGCCGGATGGGCGCGCCTGGCACCGCCGATGCCGGGTGGCTGCAAGGGTAAGCGCGGGCCTGCCCTGGAGTGCGGTGGCGTCGGGGTGCCGGTGTAGCGGGGCAGCCGGAGCCGGTCGTAG
Organism: Methylobacterium sp. GXF4; assembly: GCF_000272495.1. Taxonomy (NCBI): domain Bacteria; kingdom Pseudomonadati; phylum Pseudomonadota; class Alphaproteobacteria; order Hyphomicrobiales; family Methylobacteriaceae; genus Methylobacterium; species Methylobacterium sp. GXF4. The sequence continues at coordinate 134,044 of NZ_AKFK01000050.1, forward strand.
CGGGCGCGGAGATCGGGGTTCATGAGGCGCAGATTGCCGCCGGTGCCGGGCTCGGGCCCTGATCCAGAGCGAAAGGCGGCGCCAGCACGAAGCGGCGGCCCGGCAGCGCGAGATCGGGGCGGTGGCTCGTGAGCACGACGACGCGGTCGCGCCATAGCGTCAGGAGGCCTGCGAGGATGCGGGCGGCCTGATCGTCGCCGAGATGCTCGGCGGGCTCATCGAGCAGGATCACCGGGGTCGGGCTCAGGGCGGCGCGGGCGAGGTTGAGGCGCTGCGCCTCGCCGAGTGACAGGCTCCCCTCGCCGATCCAGGCGTCGAGGCCGCCGCCGGAGCGGATGCGGGTGTCGAGTTCGACCGCGGCGAGCGCCGCCCAGAGTTCCGCATCCGCGGCATCGGGCGCGAACAGATTCTCCCGCACGGTGTCGGCCAGGATGGCCGCGTCGTGCAGGCCGAGATGCGCCGCCGCCCGCCTCTCCTGCGCGCAGAGGCGGGTGCCCCCCAGGCGGATTTCGTCCCCGGGGCGGTCCTCGCCCCAGCCCGCGAGGGCCTTCAGCAGGGTGGTCTTGCCGCAGCCGCTGGCGCCGACGAGGATCAGGGCGAGGCCGGGCAAAACCGTGAGGTCCGGCACCGGGCCGAGATCGCGCCCCTCCGGTGTGCGCAGCCGCAGGCCGTGCAGGGTGAGCGGCCCGGCGGCACCGCAGGGTGCGCTCGCCTCTGCGGCCGCGCTCGCCTCGGACGGAAAAGTCCCGCGCGCGAGGCGGGCGCGGACGGCGCCGAGGAGTGACCGGGGCAGCGCGAGCAGCGGCTCGGCGAGCCCGAGCCAGCCGAAGGCCAGGAAGCCAGCGGGCAGGAGGCCGGTGCCGCGGGCGCCCGCGCTCCAGGCAGCGAGCAGCGTGGCCAGGGCCGCGGTTGGGCCGGCCAGGGCCAGCACAGCTTCGAGCCGGGCCAGCGCCCGCCGCCCGGAGGCGCCCGTCCGCTCCGCGGCGCGGATCGGGTCGAGGGCGTCGCGCAGGCTGGCCGCGCGTCGGCCTTCCGCATCGAGGGGGATGGCCCCCGCGAGTGCCGCGCCGAGGTCGACCGACGCGGCCCGGCGTGCGGCCCGCGTCCCGGCCTCGATGGCGGCGAGCCGACGCGCCGTGCGGCGGGCGAGGAGGGTTGCGGCGAGCGCGAGCCCGGCGAGCGGCAGCAGGGCGAGCGGCGCGAGAAGGGTGGTCGCGGCCAGGAGCGCGAGGAGCGCCGCTCCGGTGATCGCGAGCGGGAAGGCGACACGCAGCCGGGCGTAGTCGACGTCGGCCACGTCGTCGATGAAGTCGGCCAGCCGCTCCGGGCGGCCGAGCTGCCAGCCCGCGGCGCGGCTCTCCGGCGCCCGGGCCAGGGCCGCGAACAAGCCCGCTCGGCGGCGGACCTGATCGGCGAGCGCCGCGCGGTGCCCGGTCATGCGCTCGCCGTAGCGCGCACCCGTGCGCAGCAGCGCGAAGAGGCGCACCAGGGCGGCCGGATGGTGAAAGTTGAAGGCGAAGGCCGCCGGCCCCGCGCCGGCGAGCGCCACTGCGGCCAGGAAGGCGATTGCGGTGCCGGCCAGGGCCAGATTTGCGGCGAGCGCCAGGGCCGCGAGGGCGAAGGCGAGGTGCCAGCCCCGGCTCCAGATGCGGTTTCGGGCGCCGGCCGTGCCGGCCGCGGACGACGAGCGGATCATGCGGCCTGTCTTTCGAGCGGGGTGGCGCCAAGGCTCACCCGCCGGTCGGCGAGCGCCGCCAGCGCGGGGTCGTGGGTCGCGACGACGACGAGGCGGTGGCGGGCGGCCGCCCGCAGGGCCTGCCGGACCCGCGCCGCGTTGACCGGATCGAGCTTGGCGGTCGGCTCGTCGCAGAAGGCCAGGCCCGGCCGCAGCAGGAGCCGCGCCACCGCGATCCGCATCCGCTGGCCGCCGGAGAGGTTTTCCGCCCCCGCCCGGACAGGGGCATCGAGGCCGCCCGGCCAGTGCGGGTCGTCGGCGAGGCCGAGCGCGGCGGCCGCCCGTGCCACCGCCTCGGGCGGTGCCACGACGCCGTCGGTCAGCGCGTGATGCAGCGTACCGGCCGGAACGGGATTCTCCAGGGAGACCCAGGTTCTCGGGCCCGCCTCCGGCAGCCGCACCGCACCGGCGCGCGGCGCCTCGACCCCGGCCAATACCCGCAGCAGGGTCGATTTGCCGGCCCCGCTCGGCCCCGTGAGCGCGACGAGGCCCGTCCGCGGCAGGTCGAAATCCGGGACCGGCCCGGTATGGGGCAGGACGAGGCCGCGCACGCCCGGCGCCTCGAGGCGCGGCCCGACGATCACGGCCCCCGCGGTCGCGTCCTGCGGAAACACCCAGGCGAGGGCGTCCGCGGCGGCCTCGCCCTCCGCCTTGGCGTGATAGAGCTCGGCGTAGCGGCGGAACGGTGCGAAATACTCGGGCGCGAGCAGCAGGATCAGCAGGCTCTGCCAGAGCGCGAGCCCGGCAAAGCCCGGGATCTCGGCGAGGCCGAGATGGCCCAGGCCGAGGAAGACCGCCAGGATCGCGATCGTGAGCGACGAGAAGAAGTCGAGCACGCCCGCATTGAGGAAGGCGACCGCCAGCACGCCCATGGTGCCGACGCTATAGGCCCTGAGCCGCCGGTCGAGCTTGCCCGCCTCGTGCGCGAGGCTGTGGGCGGCCAGGATTGTCGGCAGCGCCCGCACGCGGTCGGCGAACTGGGTCGCCAGTCGCCCGAGCGCCGCCTCCTGCGCCGCGGCGCGCTCCCGGATCATCCCGCCGACGAGGGCGAAGAAGACGATCATCACCGGGCTCGCGAGGACAAGGGCGAGCGCAGCCTGCCACGAGACCGAAGCGAGGGTGGCCGCCGTCAGCAGGGGCCCAAGCGCCATCATGCGCCGCGCGGCGGCGTGGCCGACAACGAGGCGGGCGAGTGCCCCCGGATGGCGCTGCAGGCCGGCGATCAGCGCGCCCCTGGGCAGCGCCGTGGCGGTGCGGGCCGGCATCGCCGTCAGCTGCGCCTGCGCGGCATCGATCAGCCCTGCGCCGACCTCCGCCTCCAGCACCGCGCTGCGCCCCTCGATCGCCGCGGCGAGCCATGCGCCCGCGAGCGCGCAGGCCACCGCGAGGCCCAGTGCCGGATCGTCGAGCTCGCCCGTCTCGATCAACGCGCCAGTCAGCCGCGCGAGTGCCACGGCGCCTCCGAGCGCCGCGGCGCTGCGCAGGGCGTGGAGCCCGTGGATGCGGCGCAGGCCGGCGCGCGCCGCCTCGCGGGCGAGGCCGAGGGCGGCGGGCGCGGGACGGGCGCCGGTTCGGCGGAGGCGGATCGTTCGCGGACGGGACATGCCGCCTTGTGCGCGAGGACGGCCGAGCGCGGCTTTGATCTGGGTCAAGGCGCCCATGCCGCCTCCGGGGCGACAGGCTTTGCAGGACGCCGAGGACTCTTCCATGACCGACCCGCTGCTCGTCGATCTGTCGCGCCTGCAATTCGCGCTGACGGCGATGTACCACTTCCTGTTCGTGCCCCTGACACTGGGGCTCTCGATCCTGGTCGCCATGATGGAGACCGTCTACGTGATGACGCGCCGGAAGGTCTGGCGCGACATGACGAAGTTCTGGGGCCTCCTGTTCGGGATCAACTTCGCGCTCGGCGTCGCCACCGGCCTGACCATGGAGTTCCAGTTCGGGATGAACTGGGCCTATTACTCCCACTACGTCGGCGACGTGTTCGGGGCCCCGCTCGCGATCGAGGGCCTGATGGCCTTCTTCCTGGAGGCGACGTTCGTCGGGCTGTTCTTCTTCGGCTGGGACAAGCTCTCGGCCCTGGCCCACTGCGTCGTCACGTGGCTGATGGCGCTGGGCACGAATTTCTCGGCGCTCTGGATCCTGATCGCCAACGGCTGGATGCAGAATCCGGTGGGCTCCGCCTTCAACCCGGATACGATGCGCATGGAGGTGACCGACTTCGCCGCCGTCCTGCTCAATCCGGTCGCGCAGGCGAAGTTCGTTCACACGGTCTCGGCCGGCTACGTCTGCGGCGCGGTCTTCGTGCTCGGCGTCTCGGCCCTCTACATCCTGCGGGGCCGGCACCTGGAACTGGCCAAGCGCTCCTTCGCCATCGCGGCAGCCTTCGGGCTGGCCTCGGCGCTCAGCGTCGTCGTGCTCGGCGACGAGAGCGGCTACGCCATCACCGACCACCAGAAGATGAAGCTCGCCGCCATGGAGGCGATGTGGCACACGGAGCCCGCGCCCGCCGCCTTCACGGCCGTGGGCATCCCGGATCTGGAGAGCCGCACGACGCGCTACGCCCTCCACATCCCCTACGCGATGGGCCTGATCGGCACCCGCTCGCTCACGACCGAGATCCCCGGCATCACCGAGCTCGTCGCGCACGCCAAGGACCGCATCCGCAACGGGCTCGTCGCCTACGCGGCCCTGGAGCGGATCAAGGCCGACCGTAACGATGCCCAGGCCCGCGCCGACTTCGCCCGGACGCAAGCCGATCTCGGCTACGCCCAGCTCCTCAAGCCGCTGATCGGCGACCCGCGGACGGCGACCGAGGCCGACATCGATCGGGCGGCGTGGTCGACCGTGCCGCATGTGCCGTCGATCTTCTTCACCTTCCGGGCGATGGTGGCCTGCGGCTTTCTCCTGATCGCCCTGTTCGGGGCCGCGCTCTGGCACACGGCGCGGGAGGCGGAGGCGCCCCGCTGGCTCTTCAAGGCGGCGCTGCTGGCTCTGCCGCTGCCCTGGATCGCCATCGAGTTCGGCTGGTTCGTTGCCGAGTTCGGCCGCCAGCCCTGGATCATCGAGGGCGTACTGCCGACCGCGCTCGCCACCTCCGAACTCGGGATCCCCTCCCTGCTCATCACCATCGCCGGCTTCACCCTCGTCTACGGCGTGCTGGCGGTGATCGAGGTGCGGCTGATGCTGCGGGCCATCGCCAAGGGTCCCGAGACGCTGGCCGAGGATCCGGCGGCGCTCTTCCCCGGCCAGACCGTGAACGGGACCGGCGCACGCCTCGCCGCCGCCGAGTAACCCCCTCCCTCCCCTTCCTTCGGGGGCCGGCCGATCCCGGTCGCGCCTCCCTGCCGAGGAGTTTCCCGCATGCTCGCCCTTCTCTCGGACTATGAAAGCCTACGCCTGATCTGGTGGGTCCTGCTCGGCGTCCTGCTGATCGGCTTTGCCGTCACCGACGGCTTCGATCTCGGCGTGGGCGCGCTCCTGCCCTTCGTCGCCCGCACCGACATCGAGCGGCGGCTGGCGATCCATACCGTCTCGGCGACCTGGGAAGGCAATCAGGTCTGGCTGGTGCTCGGCGGGGGCGCGATCTTCGCCGCGTGGCCGGCGCTCTACGCGCTGAGCTTCTCCGGCTTCTATCTCGCCATGTTCCTCGTGCTGTTCGCGCTGATCCTGCGGCCGGTGGCCTTCAAGTACCGCTCGAAGAACGAGAGCCCGGCTTGGCGCGCGCGATGGGACGCCGCGCTCTTCGTCGGCGGGGCGGTGCCGGCCCTGATCTTCGGCGTCGCCGTCGGCAACGTGCTCCAGGGCGTCCCCTTCCACTTCACGGACGACCTGCGGCCGATCTACGGCGGCACGCTGCTCGGCCTGCTCAACCCGCTCGCGCTCCTCTGCGGCGGCCTCTCGGTGGCGATGCTGGTGGCCCACGGGGCGGCGTGGCTCGCCTTCAAGGCCGAGGGGCCGGTCGCCGAGCGCGCCCGCGCCATCGGAGGGCGGGCGGCGCTCGCCACCGCGGCGCTCTTCGCGCTCGGCGGCCTGCTGGTCTGGGCCGGGGCCTTCGGCGGCTACCGGGTCGTGACCGCGCTGCCCGGCGACGGCCCCTCGAACCCGCTCGCCAAGGAGGTCGTCACGGAAGCCGGCGCATGGCTCGCGAATTTCCGCGCGCATCCGGCCCTCGCCCTCGTCCCGCTCCTCGGCATCGTAGCGCCGCTGCTCGCCATGATGGGCTTCCGCGCCCGGCGGGAGGGCCTGACCCTGCTGGCCTCGAAGCTCGGCATCGCCTGCATCATCGCCACGGTCGGCCTCGCGATGTTTCCCGTCATCCTGCCGTCGAGCACGCATCCGGGCCACGCGCTCACCGTCTTCGACGCCTCCTCCAGCCGGGCGACGTTGCGCAACATGCTGATCGCGACGGTGGTCTTCCTGCCGATCATCCTCGCCTACACGGCCTGGGTCTACCGGGTGCTCTGGGGGAAGGTCTCCGAGCGCGACATCACCGCCCCCGGCTCGGCGGCCTATTGAGCTCGCTCCGCGGCCGGGTGGCCGCGGGCTTCCTCCCCACTCTCGAAGGAGTTCGACAATGTGGTATTTCGCCTGGGTCCTCGGCCTCGGCCTCGCCGCGGCGGCCGGGGTGCTGAACGCCCTGTGGTACGAGTTGCGCTCCGTTCGCGAAGCGCCGCCCGAGATCACACCGCTGCTCCCGACACCCTGATCGACAGGCGGATCGTCGATCAGACACGTTCCCCGCCCAATGTTGCGGGGGACCTGAGGATGAGCAGAGGGCCAGGGTGCGCGGCCGCTTGCGGCAGGCACGTCGGGCCCGACCCATCCTGCAGCCTCGGTAGAGGACCCATAGGCGCCTGTGCGCATGGCGGGATCATCCCGAACGCGGAGGCTTTCCGCGTTGAGCCCTCAGCCGAGTGTGCACGCCCTGGCTGGTCGCTGGTGCCGCGGCTCAACGCGACCGTGGTGGAGTTCCGCTTTACGGAGGCACCAAGCGGTCGTGCCCGCCCATCGCAACGGACTCGCCGTCGTCACCGATATGCCGGCCCACGCCGGTAAAGGTTAGAACACAGTGGCAACGCCCTGTCCTGTGGACAAGCGCGTGCAACAGCGCTGCGTACAATCGGCCGTGCCGCGGGAGCGGCTGCGACCAGCTTAACAACAGATCACTGATTGAGCGGAGGCTTGGCTGGGGCGCCAGGATTCGAACCTGGGAATGGCGGTACCAAAAACCGCTGCCTTACCACTTGGCGACGCCCCACCGTGGGCTGGGGCTGTCTAGACGGGGAGTCTCGGCGTTGCAAGCGCTCGATCGGGCGCAAACTGCGCCGTTCGAGATTGGGGCGCGCGGGGAGGGACGGGCCGGCCCGTCCCCGCGCGCCCGGTCGCGTCAGCGGCGCTCGAGAACGCCGTCGATCCGGCGCGGCAGGCCGAGGGGGTTGGCTTGTTTCAGGGCCGCGGGAAGCAGCGCGTCGGGGAGGTCCTGGTAGCTCACCGGCCGCAGGAACCGGTCGATCGCGAGGCTGCCCACCGAGGTCGTGCGCCCGTCGGAGGTCGCCGGATACGGGCCGCCATGGACCATGGCGTGGGCCACCTCCACCCCGGTGCCGAAGCCGTCGACCAGGATGCGGCCGACCCGGCGCTCCAGCAGCGGCAGCAGGTCCCGCACGGCCGCATGGTCCTCGGGCGTGATGTGCAGGGAGGCGGTGAGCTGGCCTTCGAGATGCTCCAGGACCTTCCGCATCGCGGCGAGGTCGGGGCAGCGCACCACCAGGGCCGCGGCGCCGAACATCTCCTCCTGCAGCTCGGGCTCCGCCAGGAAGGCGCTCGAATCGGTGGCGAACAGGGCCGCCCGGCCCTGGGTCGCGGTGCCTTCCGGTCCCTCGGCGAGGCGCGTGACCGCGGCGTGGCCGGCGAGCCGCGCGACGCCCTCGCAATAGGCCTTGTGGATGCCCGGGGTCAGCATGGTCGCGGCGGGCGTCTCCCGCAGGGCGGCCGTGGCCGAGGCCAGGAAGGCGTCGAGGCCCGGGCCCGGCACCGCCAGGATCAAGCCCGGATTGGTGCAGAACTGGCCGGCGCCGAGCGTCAGGGAGGCCGCGAAGGCCCGGCCGATCGCCTCGCCCCGGGCCGCCAGGGCGCCCGGGAACAGCAGGACCGGGTTGATGCTGCTCATCTCGGCATAGACCGGGATCGGGTGCGGGCGCTTGGCCGCGATCTCCATCAGGGCGGTGCCACCCCGGCGCGATCCGGTGAAGCCCACCGCGGCGATGCGGGGATCGGCCACCAGCCCCTGCCCGATCGACTGGCCGGCATCGAACAGCAGCGCGAACACCCCTTCGGGCAAGCCGCTCGCGGCCACCGCCTTCTGGATCGCCCGGCCGACCAGCTCCGAGGTGCCGGGATGGGCCGGATGGGCCTTGACGATCACCGGGCAGCCGGCCGCCAGCGCCGAGGCGGTGTCGCCCCCGGCCACCGAGAAGGCGAGCGGGAAGTTGCTGGCGCCGAACACCGCCACCGGTCCGAGCGCGACCTTGCGCAGGCGCAGGTCCGGCCGCGGCAGCGGCTTGCGGTCCGGCAGGGCCGGGTCGATGCGGATCTCGAAGGCGCTGCCCTCGCGCAACACGCCGGCGAACAGGCGCAGCTGGCCGACGGTGCGGCCGCGCTCGCCCTCGATCCGCGGCCGGGGCAGCCCGGTCTCCTGCATGCAGCGGGTGACGAGGTCGTCGCCGATATCGAGGATGTTGGCGGCGATCGTCTCGAGGAAGGCCGCCCGGGTCTCCGGATCGGTCTCGCGGTAGGTGTCGAAGGCGGCCTCCGCCAGGGCGCAGGCCCGGTCGAGATCCTGGAGGCTCGCGCCGGGGAACTCGGGCTCCAGGGCCTGGCCGGTGGCCGCCTCCACGGCCCGGAATGCCGCCTGCGTGCCTCGCTGGGCCTGGGCGCCGATCAGGTTTTCGCCACGCACGGTCATCGTCGACTCCTGTTCGTATGGGTACGGAGGATCCGCACCGGGTCGGTGTTCAGGGAAGGCCTCTCAGCCCTCGCGTGCCGCCAGGGCCTTCGCGCGGATCGCCGCGAGGGTCATGGTCGGTGTCAGCGCCTCCGGATCGACGAGGCAGTGGATCATCGCCGGCATGCCGGCGGCGAGGCTGCGCTCGAAGGCCGGGGCGAACTCTTCGGTCCGCTCGACGCGCTCGCCGTGGCCGCCGCAGGAGCGGGCCAGGGCGGCGAAATCGGGATTGCGCAGCTCGGTCGCCGAGACGCGTCCGGGATACTCGCGCTCCTGGTGCATCCGGATCGTGCCGTACATGCCGTTGTCGAGGACCACGACGATGATGGCGACGCCGTATTGCACGGCGGTGGCGAATTCCTGCACGGTCATCATCACGTCGCCGTCGCCGGCGAGCGTCACGACGATCCGCTCGGGGAGGCTGCGCTTGGCCATCACGGCGGCGGGCAGGCCGTAGCCCATCGAGCCCGAGGTCGGGGCGAGCTGCGTGCCGAAGGCGCGGAACCGGTAGTAGCGGTGCACCCAGGTGGCGAAGTTGCCGGCGCCGTTGCAGATCACCGCCTCCGGCGGCAGCCGCTCGCGCAGCCAGGCGATCGCCGCGCCGTACTGGAATGAGCCGGGCTTCGGCTCCGGGGTTTCCGACCAGGCGCGGTAGGAGGCGTGCGCCTCGGCGGCGCGGCCGGTCCGGGGGGCATCATAGGCCGGCAGGGCCGCGCAGAACGCTTCCGGGGTGGCCTGGATCGCCAGCGCCGGCTGGTAGACCCTTCCGAGTTCCGCCGGGTCCGGGTGGACATGGACCAGCGGCAGGCCGGGATTGGGAATGCCGAGGAGGCCGTAGGATTGGGCCGGCATCTCGGACAGGCGCCCGCCGACCATGAGCAGCAGGTCGGCCTCCTTGATCCGGGCCAGGAGGGCCGGGTTCGGCCCGATCCCGAGCTCGCCGGCGAAATTCGGATGGTCGGCGGAGAACAGGTTGGCGCGCCGGAACGACACCGCCACCGGCACGTCGTGGCGCTCCGCCCATCCGGCCAGGGCCGTGCGGGCCGATTCGGTCCAGCGCGCGCCGCCGAGCAGCACCATCGGCTGCCGCGCCGCGGCGAGCAGCGCGCGCAGCCGCTCCACATCGCCCGGCGCCGGCGCCGGCTCGGCCGGGACGACCCGGGGGGCGTCGGCCACCGCCGCGACATCGTCGAGCATGTCCTCCGGCAGGGCGATCACCACCGGGCCCGGCCGGCCCTGGAGCGCGACCCGGAAGGCCCGGGCGAGGATCTCCGGGATGCGGGCCGCGTCGTCGATCTCCACCGCCCATTTGGCCAGGCCGCCGAACATCTGCCGGTAATCGACCTCCTGGAATGCCTCCCGGTCCCGCATCGCCCGGGCGATCTGGCCGACGAACAGGATCATCGGGGTCGAATCCTGGCGCGCGATATGGACGCCCGCCGAGGCGTTGGTGGCCCCGGGCCCGCGGGTGACGAAGCAGATGCCGGGGCGCCCCGTGAGCTTGCCGGCGGCCTCGGCCATGATCGCGGCGCCGCCTTCCTGGCGGCAGACGAGCACGTCGATGCCGCTGTCGCGCAGCGCATCGAGCACGGCCAGGTAGCTCTCGCCGGGGACGCAGGTGACCCGCTCCACGCCCTGGGCGATCAGCTGATCGACGAGCACCTGCGCGCCGGTGCGTTGGGGCAATCCGCTCAAGTCGTTTCTCCCTGGCGTTGACGGCGCCCCGGAGCATGTCCCCAGGAGCAGCCGGCCGGCCTCTCGCGGCCTTGGCCTGACCGATGCCGTTTCCTGGGATGCGACTGATATCTCAGTCCCAAGATAGGGCTGCGGGCGGCGTGGTCAACCTGTCAGACCAGGGGCTGGCGGTCGAGGGCCCGGCGCGTCATCCGGTCGAGGAGGTCGAACAGCCTGCCGATTTCGGCAAGCGCCCGCTCGCAGTTGTGAGCGGCGATCCCGCCCACGATCGCCGCGTGGATGCCGGCGCAGTCGAGGAAGCTGGCGGTGGGTTCGTGGGCGTACCAGAAGCGCCGCGACTGGGCGTGGAGCGGGCCCATCGTGCCGGTCAGGGTCGTGTTGTACGCCGCCGCGACCATCGCCTCGTGCAGGGCGCGCTTCAGCCGGAAATAGACCTCGCGGTCCCGGGCCGCGGCGGCCGCGAGCAGGCCCTCGGTGCGCGCCTGCAAGGTCGCCATGTCGTCGTCCGAGGCGCGGGCGATTACGCAGCGGGCGACCAATTCGTCGAGCGGGCGCCGGACTTCCAGCAGCTCGAGGTGCTTGATGATGTCCACCTGCGTGACCAGCACGCCGCGGCGCGGATGGACTTCGACGAAGCCGATCGCCTTGAGGCGCGCCAGGGCCTCGCGGACCGGGGTGCGCCCGAGGGCCAGTTCCGCACCGAGCTCCCCCTCCGACACCATCGCGCCCGGCGCGAGGCGCCGGCTGATGATCATCTGCTCGATCGCGTCGTAGGCGGTCTCGGACAGGGAACGCGGCCGCCTGGCATCGACCTGCATTCCGAACGCGTCGGCGCCCGCCGACAAAATCCGCTCCCCGGCCAAGCTGCCCCCCGTCTGTCCCGAAGCCCCCGCCTGCTCCGGTTGACAATGGCTCCGGTGGGCGTCCTACTCAAGCCCTGAGATATCACTGGTCGCCCAGGGCGCATCCGCGCCGGCCGGATCCTCGATGATCCGGGTTCGACGGCGACCGCTTTCAGGGGGATGATGCGGATGCCCGGGCTATCCATCGCGACGCGTGACAAGCTCAAGACCGTCAGCACGGCGACGCTGATGACCGCCTTGTTCAAGCGCGGCCTGCGCAACCAGATGATCCAGGGCGTGCGCCCGCTCAAAGGCGGCGGCGCCACGATGGTCGGCGAGGCCTTCACCCTGCGCTACATCCCGGCCCGCGAGGACCTGAACCCGATCACGGTGTTCCGGGACCGGACGCATCCGCAGCGCAAGGCGGTGGAGGATTGCCCGCCCGGCGCGGTGTTCGTGATCGACAGCCGCAAGGATGCGCGCGCGGCCTCGGCCGGCTCGATCCTGGCGACGCGGCTGATGGTGCGCGGCTGCGCCGGTCTCGTCACCGACGGCGGCTTTCGCGACGCCGACGAGATCGCCCGACTCGACATGCCGAGCTACCATGTGCGTCCCTCGGCGCCGACCAACCTCACCCATCATCAGGCGATCGACATCAACGTGCCGATCGGCTGCGGCGACGCCCCGGTCTTCCCGGGCGACGTGATCGTGGGTGACGGCGACGGCGTGGCGGTGATTCCCGCCCACCTCGCCGACGAGATCGCCGACGAGGCCGTCGAGATGACCGCCTACGAGGATTTCGTCACCGAGGAGGTCCGCAAGGGCCGCTCCATCCTGGGCCTCTATCCTGCCACCGACGAGCAGAGTCTCGCCGACTTCGCCGCGTGGCGGAAGCAGAACGGGCGCTGACGGCGCCCGATACCGATCGGCGTGAAGCCGGCACCGAAAACGCAAGATTGGGAGGGGGCTATGTCGGGGGGCATGCCTGCGGTCTCGGCGCTGCCGGAGATCGAGCGGCGCACGGTCGCGAAGGTTTCGTGGCGGCTGCTGCCGCTCATCGTGTTGATCTACTTCATCGCCTACATGGACCGCACGAATGTGGGCTTCGCCTCGTTCGGGCTGAACCGGGAGTTCGGCTTCTCGGCGACCATTTACGGCTGGGGCGCGGGGATCTTCTTCCTCGGCTACGTCATCTTCGAGATACCGAGCAACCTCCTCCTGGAGCGCAACGGCGCCCGGCTCTGGATCGCCCGGATCATGGTCACCTGGGGCCTGGTCGCGGGCGCCATGGCCTTCATCACCGGCCCGGTGAGCTTCCTGACGATGCGCTTCCTGCTCGGGGTGGCCGAGGCCGGCTTCTTCCCGGGCATGATCCTGTACTTCACCTACTGGTTTCCCCGGCGCTACCGGGCCCGGGTGGTGGCGGCCCTGTTCCTGGCGGTGCCGGGCTCGAACGCCCTCACGGCGGTGATCTCCGGCGCGCTGCTCCAGCTCGACGGCGTGCTCGGCCTGTACGGCTGGCAGTGGCTGTTCATCCTGGAAGCGGTGCCCTCGATCCTGCTGGCCTTCGTCGTGCTCGCCTTGATGACCGACCGCCCCGCCAAGGCTGCCTGGCTCGCGCCGGAGGAGCGAACCTGGCTTGAGGACACGTTGGAGGCCGAGCGCCGGAACACGGTCCAGGCGCACGGGCATTTCACGCTCAAGCAGGCGCTGACCGACCGCCGGGTTCTGGCGCTCGCGGCGATCTACTTCTTCATCGGCACGGCGACCTACGGCATCACCTTCTTCCTGCCGCCGATCCTCAAGAGCCTGAAGCTCACGGACTGGGAGACCGGCCTGGCCACCGCGGTGCCCTACGTCGTCGGCACCGTGGGTATGGTCGCCTGGAGCTGGTCGTCGGACCGGAACGACGAGCGGCGCTGGCACTTCGTGGTCGCCGGGGTGATCGCCATGCTCGGCCTGATCGCTGCGGGGCCGATGCTGGGCAGCCTCTGGTCGCTTACGGCGATGTCCGTGGCCGCGATCGGGCTCTACGGCACCAAGCCCGCCTTCTGGGCGATGCCCGGCGAGTTCCTGTCGGGACCGGCCGCGGCCGGGGGCATTGCGCTGATCAATGCGATCGGCAATCTCGGCGGCTTCGTCGGCCCCTACGTTCTGGGCTGGCTGAAGGACGCCACCGGCACCTATGAGGCCGGCCTGTATTTCCTCGCCGCCTGCGCGCTCGCCTCCGCGACGATTACCTTCCTGGCGGTCCGGCCGGGCGCGACGGGGGCGGGCCGGGGCGGCACGGCGGGCCGACCGGCCGCCGCGACCGAGCGCGTGAGACCGGAGACCGTCTGATGAACGCACACAAGAAGACCCTCGGCGATCTGCGCAGCCAGCGCTGGTTCGGCGCCACCGACCTGCGCAGCTTCGGTCACCGCTCGCGCATGCTCCAGATGGGCTACGAGCGCGCCGACTTCACCGGCAAGCCGATCGTCGGGATCATCAACACCTGGAGCGACATCAACCCCTGCCACCTCCACTTCCGCGAGCGGGTGGAGCAGGTGAAGCGCGGGGTCTGGCAGGCGGGGGGCTTCCCGATCGAGCTGCCGGCGCTCTCCCTCTCGGAGAACTTCGTCAAGCCGACCACGATGCTCTACCGCAACCTCCTGGCCATGGAGGTGGAGGAACTGCTGCGCCAGCACCCGGTGGACGGAGCGGTGCTGATGGGCGGTTGCGACAAGACCACGCCGGGCACGGTGATGGGCGGCATCTCCATGAACCTGCCGATGATCTTCCTGCCGGCCGGGCCGATGATGCGCGGGCATTCCGGCGGCAAGATCCTCGGCTCGGGCTCCGACGTGTGGAAATACTGGGCCGAGAAGGAAGCCGGCACGATCACCACGCAGCAGTGGAACGACATGGAGGCGGGCATCGCCCGCACCTTCGGCACCTGCATGACCATGGGCACCGCCTCGACCATGACCTCGATCGCCGAGGCGCTCGGCCTGTCCCTGCCGGGCGCGGCCTCGATCCCGGCGGCCGATGCCGACCATCCGCGCATGGCCAGCGCCTGCGGCCGGCGCATCGTCGAGATGATCTGGGAGGACCTGAAACCGTCCGACATCCTCGACCGGCGCTCGGTGGAGAACGCCCTCGTGGTCCACAACGCCCTGGCCGGCTCGACCAACGCGATGATCCATCTGGTGGCGATGGCGGGCCGGGCCGGGATCCCGATCAAGCTGTCCGAATTCGACGATTTCGCCCAGAAGGTGCCGGTGATCGCCAACCTGCGGCCCTCGGGCGCTTGGCTGATGGAGGATTTCCATATCGCCGGCGGCATCCGGGCGCTGATGGTGCGGCTGTCCCCCCTCCTCCACCTCGACGCCCGCTCGGTCACCGGCGGCACGATCGGCGACGGGCTCGCCGGCATGAGCGTCTACAACGACGACGTCATCCGCCCCCTGGACAAGCCGATCGTCGAATCCGGCGGCACCGCGATCCTGTACGGCAACCTCGCGCCGCATGGCTGCGTGATCAAGCCGCCGGCCGCCGATCCGCGTTTCCTCAAGCATACCGGGCCGGCCCTGGTGTTCGACGATTACGACGCCATGAGCGCGGCGGTGAACGACCTCGACCTCGACGTCACCCCGGACCACATCATGGTCCTGCGCAATGCCGGCCCGATCGGCGGCCCGGGCATGCCGGAATGGGGCATGCTGCCGATCCCGAAGGTCCTGCTCCGGCAGGGCGTGCGCGACATGCTGCGGATCTCGGACGCGCGCATGAGCGGCACCAGCTACGGCGCCTGCATCCTGCACGTCTCGCCGGAATCGGCGGCCGGGGGTCCGCTGGCGGCCGTGCGCAACGGTGACCTGATCACCGTCGACGTGTCCGAGCGGCGCATCCACCTGCATCTGGACGAGGCCGAGATCGCCGCGCGCGTCGCTTCGTTCGTGCCGCCGGACCGGGCCTATCCCCGGGGCTACAACCGCCTGTTCGCCCAGCACGTGCGGCAGGCGCATGAGGGCTGCGACTTCGACTTCCTCGAGGGCGCCGGAGGCATTCCCGAGCCGGAAATTCACTGACCCGCGCGCTCCCCGCGGACCGACGTCTCAGCCCGGGGCAAGGCAGCACGGCCAAACAACGATCCACGAATCGTGGACGAAGCCGGCGGCTGACCGGACAGGGAGGATACATGGCGACGATCGCACGCAGAGGCCTGCTCGCGGGCGCGGCCCTGCTCGGGGCGGCCCGGGCGGCCGGGGCCGGGTGGGAGCCGTCGCAGCGCGTGCCCGATCCCGCCGTCGAGGTGCTCGACCCGGCCTTCGCCAAGTACCGCATCCCCTCCGCCACCGTGGAACGTGTCGCCACCGGCCTGCGCTGGGCCGAGGGGCCGGTCTGGTTCGGCGACATGGGCGCGCTGCTGTTCAGCGACGTGGTCAACGACCGGATCATGCGCTGGGACGAGGCCTCCGGGGCGCTCACAATGTTCCGCAAGCCGTCCGCCTACGCCAACGGCAACACCCGGGACCGGCAGGGCCGCCTCGTCACCTGCCAGCACAAGTCCCGCAGCGTCACCCGGACCGAGCATGACGGCTCGATCACCACGCTGCTCGACCGGTTCGACGGCAAGCCGCTCAATTCACCCAACGACGTCGTGTGCCATTCCGACGGTGCGATCTGGTTCACCGATCCGGCCTTCGGCCCCAACCCGCACGAGTCGATGGCGGCGCCGGAGCTCCCGGGCAATGTCTACCGGATCGACCCGGCGACCGGGCAGGCGAGCGTCGCGGTGGCCGGTCTCGCGGGACCGAACGGGCTGGCCTTCTCGCCGGACGAGTCGAAGCTCTACGTCATCGAGGCGCGCGCCAAGCCGAACCGCCTGATCCGCGTCTACGACGTGGTCGAGACCGGCACCAGGACCGCCAACGGACGGGTGTTCTACGACGCCGGCACCGGCACGCCGGACGGCTTCCGGATCGATGTCGACGGCAACCTCTGGTGCGGCTGGGGTATGAGCGAGGCCGAGGACGGCGTGCTCATCCTCTCGTCCCAGGCCAAGCCGATCGGCCGGATCCGTTTGCCCGAGCGCTGCGCCAACCTCTGCTTCGGCGGCCTCAACCGCAACCTACTGCTGATGACCGCCTCGCATTCGGTCTACGCGCTCTACGTCAACACCCGCGGCGCCGGGACCTGCTGACGCGGGTCGCTCAGAGTTCCTTCGAAAGAGCCGAAACGCATCGTCATTCCGGGGCCGCACAGCGGAGCCCGGAATCCAGAGCCGCCGAGCTTGCCGGCTTTGAGCAACCCGCGTCGCATCGTTCGGGCTCGCCTGTGGTTCTGGATTCCGGGCTCTCGCCTGCAGCGAGCCCCGGAATGACGACGCGGGTGTTCAGGCGCCGCAAGGCGTCCCTCACAACCGATGCTTGCCGAGCCCCCTACTCCGCCGCTTCCGCCAGGTACCGCGTCGGGTCGTAGTTCAGGATCGGCCCGAGCCAGCGCTCGACCTCGCGGATATCCATGCCCTTGCGCAGGGCGTAGTCTTCGACCTGGTCCCGCTCGACCTTGGCGACGCCGAAATAGTGCGCCTGCGGATGCGCCAGGTAGAGCCCCGAGACCGAGGAGCCCGGCCACATGGCGTAGGACTCGGTGAGCTTCACCCCGATCCGCCGCTCGGCCTTCAGCAGGTCGAACAGCTGCGTCTTCTCGGTGTGGTCGGGCTGGGACGGATAGCCCGGAGCCGGGCGGATCCCGTCATAGGGCTCGCTCGCCAGCTCGGCGGGCGAATAATGCTCGTCCGGCGCGTAGCCCCAGAATTCCCGGCGGACGCGCTCGTGCATGCGCTCGGCGAAGGCCTCGGCGATCCGGTCGGCCAGCGCCTTCACCAGGATCGCCCGGTAATCGTCGTTGGCCCGCTCGAACCGCTCGGCGATCCGAACCTCCTCCAGGCCGGCCGTGACCACGAAGCCGCCGACGTAATCGGCGATGCCGGTCTCCGCGGGGGCCACGAAGTCCGACAGGCAGGTGTTGGGCCGCCCGTCGCGCTTCGAGAGCTGCTGGCGCAGGCCGTGGAAGGTCGCGAGCCGGTCGCTGCGGCTCTCGCCTTTGTAGAGCACGATGTCGTCGCCGACGCTGTTGGCCGGCCAGAAGCCGATCACGCCTTTCGGGTTGAACCAGCGCTCGGCCACGATCTGCTTGAGCATCTCCTGCGCGTCCTCGTAGAGGGCGCGGGCGGCCGGACCCTGGTCCGGATCGTCGAGGATCGCCGGGAAGCGGCCCTTGAACTCGTAGGTCTGCAGGAACGGCGTCCAGTCGATATACGGCACGAGGTCGGCGACTTCGTAGGAGCCGAACACCCGGGCATCCGTGAAGGCCGGCTTCTTCGGGGCATAGCCCGACCAGTCGATCTTGAAGGCGTTGGCCCGGGCCTTGGCCAGGGGCAGCCGCTGCTTGTCGAGCTCCGAGCGGGCATGGGCGGCCGAGACCTTGGCGTATTCGGCGCGCACGGTCTCGATCGTCGAGTCGCGGGTCTCCTTGGACAGCAGGCTCGACACGACGCCGACGGCGCGGCTCGCATCGGTGACGTAGACCGCCTGGCCCTTGGCATAGGCCGGGTGGATCTTCACCGCCGTGTGCACCCGGCTGGTGGTGGCACCGCCGATCAGCAGCGGCACGGAGAAGCCCTCGCGCTCCATCTCACCGGCGACATGGACCATCTCGTCGAGCGACGGGGTGATCAGGCCGGACAGGCCGACGATGTCGACATTCTCCTTGCGCGCCACGTCGAGGATCTTGGCGGCCGGGACCATCACGCCGAGATCGATGATCTCGTAGTTGTTGCAGGCCAGCACGACGCCGACGATGTTCTTGCCGATGTCGTGGACGTCGCCCTTCACGGTGGCCATCAGCACCTTGCCGGCGGCCTGGCGCTTGCCGTCGCCGCCATTGGCGCGCTTCTCCTCCTCCATGAACGGCTCGAGATAGGCCACCGCCTGCTTCATCACCCGGGCGGACTTCACCACCTGGGGCAGGAACATCTTGCCGGCGCCGAACAGGTCGCCGACGACGTTCATGCCGGCCATCAGCGGGCCCTCGATGACGTGGAGCGGACGCTCGACGCCGGCCCGCGCCTCCTCGGTGTCGGCGATGATGTACTCGGTGATGCCGTTGACCAGCGCGTGCTCGATGCGCTTGGCCACCGGGGCCTCGCGCCAGGTCAGGTCGGCGGTCTTGGCCTGGGCGGAGGCGCCGGTCTTGAAGCGCTCGGCCGATTCCAGCAGCCGCTCGGTGGAATCGTCGCGGCGGTTGAGGACCACGTCCTCGCACAGCTCCCGCAGCTCCGCCGGGATCTCGTCGTAGACGGCGAGCTGGCCGGCATTGACGATGCCCATATCCATCCCGGCCTGGATGCAGTGGTACAGAAACACCGCGTGCATCGCCTCGCGCACCGGCTCGTTGCCGCGGAACGCGAAGCTCAGGTTCGAGACGCCGCCCGAGATATGGGCGTGCGGCAGGGTCCCGCGGATCGTCCGGGTCGCCTCGATGAAGGCGACGCCGTAGCCGTTATGCTCCTCGATGCCGGTGGCGACCGCGAAGATGTTCGGATCGAAGATGATGTCTTCCGGCGGGTAGCCGACCTGCTCGGTCAGGATCCGGTAGGCCTTGGTGCAGATCTCGACCTTGCGCTCGTAGGTATCCGCCTGGCCCTGCTCGTCGAAGGCCATCACCACCACGGCGGCGCCGTAGGAGCGGCAGACGCGAGCCGCCTCGATGAACTTCTCCTCGCCCTCCTTCATGGAGATCGAGTTCACGATCGCCTTGCCCTGGATGCATTTCAGGCCGGCCTCGATCACCTCGAACTTCGAGGAATCGACCATCACCGGCACCCGGGCGATGTCGGGCTCGGCGGCGACGAGGTTGAGGAACTCGACCATCGCCTTCTGCGAGTCGAGCAGGCCCTCGTCCATGTTGACGTCGATCACCTGGGCGCCGGCGGCGACCTGATCCCGGGCGACGTCCAGGGCGGCGGCGTAGTCGCCGTTGGTGATGAGCTTCCTGAACTTGGCCGACCCGGTGACGTTGGTGCGCTCACCGACGTTCACGAACGGGATTTCCTTGGTCAGGACGAAGGGCTCCAGCCCCGAGAGCCGCATCAGGCGCGGGATCTCGGGGATCTGCCGGGGCGTCTTGCCGGCGACCGATTCGCTGATCGCCCGGATATGGTCCGGCGTCGTGCCGCAGCAGCCGCCGACCATGTTGACGAGGCCGGCTTCAGCGAACTCGCCGACCAGCTTGCCCATGGCCTCGGGGCTCTCGTCGTAGAGGCCGAACTCGTTGGGCAGGCCGGCATTCGGGTAGGCGCAGACCAGGGTGTCGCAGATCCGCGACAGCTCGGCGATGTGGCCGCGCATCTCGCGGGCGCCCAGCGCGCAGTTGAGGCCGAAGGTCAGCGGATCGGAGTGGCGCAGGGCGTTCCAGAACGCCGCCGGGGTCTGGCCCGAGAGGGTCCGGCCCGACAGGTCGGTGATCGTGCCGGAGATCTGGATCGGCAGGCGGATCCCGGTCTCCTCGAACACCGCCCAGGCCGCGGCCACCGCCGCCTTGGCGTTGAGCGTGTCGAAGATCGTCTCGATCAGGATCAGCTCGGCGCCGCCGGCGATGAGGCCGCGGACCTGCTCCATATAGGCGGTCTTGACCTGGTCGAAGGTCACGGCGCGGTAGCCGGGATTGTTCACGTCCGGCGAGATCGACAGGGTGCGGTTCGTCGGGCCGATGGCGCCGGCGACGAAGCGGCGGCGGCCGTCCTGCTTCTCGGCGAGCTGCGCGGCCTCGCGGGCGAGGCGCGCGCCCTCCCGGTTCAGGTCGTGGATGATCGATTCGAGGCCATAATCGGCTTGCGCGATCGTGGTGCCCGAGAAGGTGTTGGTCTCGCAGACGTCGGCGCCGGCGAGGAAGTAATCCAGGTGGATCTGCCGGATCGCGTCCGGCTGGGTCAGGATCAGGAGGTCGTTGTTGCCCTTCTGATCGTTCGGGTGATCCTTGAAGCGGTCGCCGCGGAAATCCGCCTCGGTCAGCCCGAGGCGCTGGATCACCGTGCCCATCGCCCCGTCGAGGACGAGGATCTTCTCCGACGCGCGGGTCCGCAGCGCGGATGCGATCTCGGTGCCGTCGACGGGGGGAAAGTCAGTCATGATCGGTCCCAACAGACCACCTCAGCCGAGGTGCCGTAGCGAAGCGGGGGCCTCGGAGGAGGCCCCCAGATGTCGTGTCGATCCCTGGAGCCCTCCTTCGAGGCCCGCTGGCGCGGGCACCTCAGGATGAGGGCGCGGGTTGGCGTTTCAGGTTCGGACCGGCCCGGGAATGGTCCGCGTCAGTCCGTCTTTTCCAGGATGACGAGCCGCCTCTCGATCGCGTCGAGACGCTTCCCGACCCCCGCGGCCGCGCAGCGACCGAGCATCGATTCGCCCGTCATGGCTTTACGGAGATCGTCGCACTGGCGCTCCAACCTGTCGAAGCGCGCATCGACCGCAACGAATTGCCGGCAAACATCGGAGCAGCCCGTCTGCAACTCGGTCCGCATCTCCCGAAGAATCGGAAGAATCATATCCTGCGGTTCGGCCATCGTCCTGCCCCCTGCTGCGCCGTGTGGGCGCAGCTGAATCTAGGCCGCCGCCTTTTCCGCTGCCAGCTTCGGCGCCTGCGCGCGCAGGCCCAGCAGGTGGCAGATCGCGTAGACGAGGTCGGAGCGGTTCATCGAGTAGAAGTGGAAGTCCTGCACGCCCTCGTCCACCAGGTCGAGCACCTGCTCGGCCGCCACGGCGGCGGCGACGAGCCGGCGGGTCTCCACGTCGTTGTCGAGGCCTTCGAACCGGGCCGCCAGCCAGTAGGGCACCGAGGCGCCGGTGCGGCGGGCGAAGTTCGCCGCCTGCTTGAAGTTCTGCACCGTGAGGATGCCCGGGATGATCGGGATCGTGATCCCGGCGGCCCGCACCTTCTCGAGGTAGCGCAGGTAGACCTCGTTCTCGAAGAAGAACTGGGTGATCGCCTGGTCGGCGCCGGCATCGACCTTGGCCTTCAGCGCATCGATGTCCGCCTCCAGGGTGGCGGCCTCCGGGTGCTTCTCGGGATAGGCCGAGACCGAGACCTTGAAGTCGCCGATGCGCTTGATCCCCTCGACGAGCTCCGCGGTCGTGGCGTAGCCCTCCGGATGCGGCTTGTAGGCGTGGCCGACGCCGTCGGCCGGGTCGCCGCGCAGGGCCACGATGTGGCGCACGCCGACATCCCAATAGGCCTGCACCACCGCGTCGATCTCCTCACGGCTGGCATCCACGCAGGTGAGGTGCGCGGCCGGCTTGAGGGTGGTCTCGCGGATCATCCGGGCGACGGTGTTGTGGGTGCGCTCCCGGGTCGAGCCGCCGGCCCCGTAGGTCACGGAGACGAATTTCGGCTGGAGCGGGGCCAGCCGCTCGATCGAGGACCACAGGATCTTCTCCATCTCGTCGGTCTTCGGCGGGAAGAACTCGATCGAGACGCGGATCGGGTGGTAGCCGTCGCGGCTGGCGCGGTGGGTGGAACGGCGCATCGGGTCTCGTCCTCTATGTCGATCGGTTCAGACGATATGGGTGAACAGGGTTGCGTGGAGGTCGTCCGGCCCGCAGGTCAGGCGACCGCGCGCTGAAGCGGTTCCGCCTCGCGGCCGACGCCCATGTCCTGGGCGAGCCAGAGCGTGACGGTGAGCTGCCCGGCCTCCCGGGGCACCAGATCGCGGGTCGCGACCGTGGCGAGCCCGGCCTCGGCCAGCCAGTGGGAAACCTGGTCCGCGGAGAAGCCGAGGCGGCGGTGGGCCTGGCTGGTGCGCAGGAATTCGAGATCGTGCGGGGCGAAATCAACCACCAGGAGCCGGCCCCCGGGTGCGACGAGGCGCGCGGCGCCCCGCAAGGCGCGCGCCGGATCGTCCAGATAGTGGAGCACCTGATGCACCACCACCAGATCGAAGCTCGCCCGGGCGAAGGGCGGCGCGTGGATGTCGCCCTGGCGCAGGTCGACCCGCGACAGGCCCTGACGCTCCAGGTTGGCCCGGGCGACCGACAGCATGGCGTGGCTCGAATCGAGCCCGGTGGCGCGGGCGGCCCGCGGCGCGAGCAGGCCGAGCATCCTGCCCGTGCCGGTGCCCAGATCGATCAGGCTGCCGAGCGGGCGCTCGCCGAGCGCGTCGAGCACCGCCGCCTCGACGGTGGCCTCGGGGACGTGCAGAGAGCGCAGCTCGTCCCATTTCGGCGCCAGCCGGGCGAAGAAGGTCTGGGCCGCCTCGGCCCTCTGGGTACGCACCGCATCGAGCCGGGCGCGATCCTCCGAGAGCGGCGGCGTGGTCCGGTCGAGCCCGGACAGGAGCGGGTCGGCCAGGCCGGCCCGCGCCTCGGACAGCCGGAAGAACGCCCAGGCGCCTTCGCGATGGCGCTCGACGAGGCCCGCCTCGACCAGCAGCTTGAGGTGGCGCGAGATGCGCGGCTGCGACTGGCCGAGAATGTCGGTGAGGTCGGAGACCGACAGCTCGCCTTCCGTCAGCAGCGCCAGGATGCGCAGGCGCGTCTCCTCGGCCGCCGCGCGCAGAACGCCCAGGGCTTCCGGAAAGGGGATCGATCCCGCCGTGCGACTCTCAGCGTTAGACATAAAGATATGTTTATGTCCGTTTTCATAGCGGCGCAAGCGCGATGTTGGGCGTGCGACGCGGTGATTGGGCCGCGCGGTGCCGGATCGGCCCGGATGCGTTGACGACAAGCAGCCGGAGGCGTGCATGTCCGAGACCCAGCTCCCGCAGATCACCCTGGTCCGCCACGGCGAGACGGCCTGGAGCCGGTCCGGCCAGCATACCGGGCGCAGCGACATCCCGTTGACGCCGGCCGGCGAGGACGCGGCCCGCACCCTGGCGCCGCGACTCGCGAAGAAAAGTTACGCGGCGGTCTGGTCGAGCCCGTCGAGTCGGGCGGTCACCACCTGTGCCCTTGCCGGCTTCGGCGCGGGTCGCGTGATCGAGCCGGACCTGGCCGAATGGGATTACGGCGCCTACGAAGGGCGGACCACCAAGGACATCCTCACCGAGCGCCCGGGCTGGCGGCTGTTCCGGGACGGCTGCCCCGGCGGCGAGGATGCTGCCGATGTCGGCGCCCGGGCGGACCGGGTCATCGCCCGGATCCGCCCCCTGGACGCGGACCTGATCCTGTTCTCCAGCGCGCATGTCCTGCGCGTGCTCGCCGCCCGCTGGATCGGCCTGCCGCCGGAGGGCGGCGCGGTGCTGGTGCTCGGCACCGCGAGCGTCAGCGTGCTGGGCTACGAGCATGACCGGAGCGAGCCGGTCCTGCGCGGCTGGAACGGCTGACCCCTGCCCTACCGCAGCCAGTACCCGTCCGGCGCCAGCGGCGCCGGCATCGGCTCGCCGAGGGCGTGTTGGACGATGCGGTCGACGGCGCGGACCATCGCGTCGAGGGGCAGGTCGTTCGGCTCGGTGCCGAACGGCTCCTCCAGCTCGTCGCCCAGGGCATCGAGGCCGAAGAAGGTGTAGCCGACCAGCGCCACGACCACGGGCGTCGCCCAGCCGAGCGAGCCCGTGAGTCCCACCGGCAGGAGCAGGCAGTAGAGCCAGGCGGTGCGGTAGACGAGCAGCGTGTAGGCGAAGGGCAGCGGCGTGTTGGCGATCCGCTCGCAGGCGGTGTGAACGCCGGACAGCGCCTCGATCCGCGCCTCGATGAGGCCGAACTGGATATCGGTGAGGCGCCCGCTGCGCATCAGCCCGGCGAGATCGCGGGTCAGGGCGGCCAGGACCGAGTCGGTGGGATTGGGACCGCAAAGGTCTGATCCGGGGGCCTTCCCATCCACCGCCAGCGCCTCGTCGAGGCCGCGCAGGCGCGCGTGCAGGCCGTGCGCGAAGGCCGACAGCCTGCGCAACTGCGGCGCCGCCTCGGCGGGCGGCAGAAGCGCCGGCAGGAGGCGGGCGAGGTTGCGCACCTCGCCGATCAGGCTGCCCCAGACCTTCCGGGCC
This sequence comes from Methylobacterium sp. GXF4, assembly GCF_000272495.1. Taxonomy (NCBI): domain Bacteria; kingdom Pseudomonadati; phylum Pseudomonadota; class Alphaproteobacteria; order Hyphomicrobiales; family Methylobacteriaceae; genus Methylobacterium; species Methylobacterium sp. GXF4. Next base: position 158,346 of record NZ_AKFK01000050.1, read on the forward strand.
TCCCACCAGCGCTCGTAGCAGGCATTGTTGCGGAAGCTCAGGAAGATCGACAGGGCGAGGCCGACCAGCGTGAACGGCGCGACCCCCGCGGTCACCGGGAAGACGGCCGGCCAGCGCGCCTCCGCCCAGACCACCAGGCAGGCGACTGCGACGATGCCGACGAGCTTCCAGGCCACGCGCGGCAGGATCGAGCCCTGCATAGTGAACAGCAGGGTGAACAGGTTGGGCCGGGTGCGGACGATCATCGGGTCATCGGGTCTGGGACGGGCCCTCCCTGCCCTGCCCCTCGCGCCCCGACAAGGGCCGGCCCGGACACGTGACCGTGCGGGTGCCGCGTCATGTGCCGGAGCCCGTGCGACGGCAGCCCGTTCGCCAGCGGCGACAGCTTATCGGTGTCGGATTGCGGTTCTTATGACCGCTTACCAAGTTTGCGATGCGATAGCCGCCGGAGAAGCCACGGCGTGACTCCAAGGAACTGCAGGCGAGGTCGAATCCGGAGGGGGCAACCCAGAGCCGCCGAGAGTGCAGGACCCTGATGCCGCTGCGGTTGCGGATTCCGGATTCCGCGACCCCGGAATCACGGTGCGCGGGCGATTGTCTCGCGAGGGGCGAGAAGAACCCCGCCCCATCCGTCTTCCAATGCGCTCTGCCGGGCTGAGGACTCCTAAGCCGCAGCGTTCCGGATGACCTCCGGCGTGGCGCTGGTCTCGAGCCGCTTCAGCTCCGTCAGCATGCGGACCGAGAGCGGCGACCAGCAGGCCGGACGCTTGTGCACGAAGGCGCTGCGGGCGCGGTGATAGGGCGCGTCCGGCTGGTGGAAGTTCCGGTACATCTGCGTCAGCTCGTGCCGGCGATAGGCATCGAGCGGCCGGCGGTCCTCGTCCTCCTGGCGCTGCAGGCGCTTGCGGTCGGTGAGCGCGGCATGCCGCTCCGCCTGCGCGGCGGCGAAGGCCTGGACCGCCCGGGCGAACTGATCGGCATCGCCCGAGATGGCCTCGTCGGCCAGCCCGATCTCGGCGGCCCGCCGGCCGCTGATCGGCAGGCACGCCTCGGTCAACTGGACGGCGCGCTCCCAGCCGACCCGGCGGGGCAGCAGGTAGGTCCAGTATTCCGAGCCGTAGAGCCAGCCCATGTTGCGGTAATGCGGGTTGAGCACCACGCTCTGCCGGACCAGCACGAAGTCGGCGGCCAGCGGCAGGATCGCGCCGCCGGCGCCGGCATTGCGGCCGAGCGCGGCGACGACGACCGTGTCGGTCGCGGTGATGATCTCGCGCACCAGATCGTCCATGGCGACGATGTTGGCCCAGGATTCCGCCGCCGGGTCGGCGCTGGCCTCGATCTCGTTGAGATGGATGCCGTTCGAGAACAGGTCGTCACCGCCCTCCAGCACGATGACCTTGGCGGAGCTCTCCGCGGCCTGGCGGAACGCCGCCTGGAGCCGACGGCACTGCACCGTGCTCATCGCGCCGTTGTGGAAGTCGAAGTGGAGGTGGACGATGTCGCCCCTGCGCTCCAATCTCACCTCCTCGACCGGATTGGGATGCGCGAGGCCCGCCGGGACGGCGACGGGCAGGTCGGCCGGGATCCGGTCGCCCAGCGTGTCCAGGGCGCTGCGCTTGATCCCACCGCCGCCCTCCAGCTTCGGCTTCAGGCGGCCGATCCAGATCGCGCCGTCGACCGTCGCGCGGCAGATCGCGCCGCTCTCCGACCGGGCGATCACCGCGCCCGGGACGCCGCGCAGTTCGGGCTCCGCGCAGGCGGCATGGAGGTAGACCGGCAGGCCGTAGACCTCGTCGAGCACGCCGGGCACGCCGTCGGCCGCGTGGATCCGGGCGAGGATGTCGGCCGTCTCGCACCGGCTCCAGTCGATCCGGCGATCCGCCTGCTTCATCGACGGCCGCAGGCGCCCGAGGGCGGTCGGGGCGGCGTAGTCGAGCGGCCGGGGCCGGAAGCCCGGCGTCTGAAAATTGGCGAGGGCCTCCCACAGGCAGGAGATTGCGGCGTCGATCGCCTCACGCCGATAGACGCTGCTCTTGGGCGCCTGGCGCAGCGGGAAGTTGCGCGTCGCCCAGATCGGGCCGGCATCCATCTCGGCTTCCGCCTGCAGCAGGGTCACGCCCCACTGGGCCCATTTCTCCTGGATCGCCCAATCGAGGGCGGAGGCGCCGCGATCGCCCTCGATGCCCGGATGCACGATCAGCGTCAGATGCTCGCGCCAGATCCGCTCGGGGATCGCGCGGGTCAGGAACGGGGCGATCGTCAGGTCCGGGCGGAACGCGGCGAACGCATCTTCGAGGCGCTGCTCGTCGCCGCCGTAGATCTCGACCGCGACCTCGTATCCGGCATCGGACAATTCAACGAAAAATCGCTGCGTCATGCTGTTGAACGCAGACGAAACCAGGAGGACGCGCATCACGGGTATCCAAGACGTCGAAGGCTGATTCGAGTCCCGTCTCGGATTTCTTCCCTGTATACGTCCAATTCTAAGACGAATATCTTATCTGTTTTTTGGTATTTATAGTCTCGATCCGCCGATAAGTGATCAAATATTACTATCTACTTCAAGTAAAATTGAGTCGTTTATCTTCGGCGTGGCAACCTTATGCTTGGTATGAATTGGAGGCAAGCCGCAAATCCGGCGCCGCTGCCAGTGGACCCGCATCCCTGCGCATCCCGCGTGAGACCGGAGTGCCGATGCCTGCTTACGGTCGTGGTGTTGGGGCTTGTGCCCGCGCAGCGCGAAACTGTTCGGCTCGCGCGCGATCGGGGCCGCGTCGTCGGTCGCTGCGCCGGTCGGACGCTCAGTCCGCGTCCCAGAGCCAGGCTGCCCCGCGCACGCCCGAGGCATCGCCGTGCAGGCTCGCGCGAACCGGCGTGTCGAAGGCGTCGGAGAAGACATGGGGGGCGATCGCTGCGGGCAGGCCGGCGATCAGCTCGGGGATCCGCGACAGGCCGCCGCCGATCACGATCACGTCCGGATCGAGCAGGTTGACGACCTGGGCGGCTGCGCGGCCGAGGCGGTCGAGATGGGTCGCGAGCGTGTCGCGCGCCTGCGCGTCGCCGTCACGCGCGGCCGCCACGATGGCCTCGGCGGTGAGGGCGCCGCCGTGCCGCCTGGCGTGGTCGGCCGCCAGGCCCGGGCCGGACAGCCAGGTCTCGACGCAGCCCCGGCGGCCGCAATAGCACGCGGGCCCGGGCTGCTCGTCGGCCCGGGGCGCGGCCAGGGGGCCGTGGCCCCATTCTCCCGCGATCGCATTGCGGCCGGTCAGCACGCGGCCGTCGATGGCGATGCCGGATCCGACGCCGGTGCCCAGGATCACCGCCCAGACGACGCGCGCGCCGGCGCCGGCGCCGTCGACCGCTTCCGAGACCGCCAGGCAATTGGCGTCGTTCTCGATCCGCACCGGCCGGTCGAGCCGCTGCGCGAGGTCGATCCCGAAGGGGTGGCCGTTGAGCCAGTGAGAATTGGCGTTGCGCACGAGGCCCGTGGCGGGCGACAGGCTGCCCGGCATGCCGATGCCGACGCTGCACGGCGCGCCGGCCTCGGATTCCAGGCGGGTCACCAGGGTGGCCAGGGCCTCGATGGTGTCGCGATAGGCGCCGCGCGGCGCCGGCATCCGGGCCTCGGCCAGGGTCGCGCCCCGTGAATCCAGCACGATCCCGGCGATCTTGGTGCCGCCGAGATCGATGCCCAGGCGCGCCCGCCCGGTGGGCGCAGGCATCACTCCGCCGCGGCGACCTTGGTGACTTTGCTGTCGGTCCCCATCGGCTGCGGCGCGTGGTCGGCGATGTCGGTGCCGATTGCCACCGGATGGGCCATGACCTCGTTGAGCTTGACCATGTCGAGCTCGCCCTCCCAGCGGCTGACCACCACGCAGGCGACGCCGTTGCCGACGAGGTTGGTGAGCGCGCGGCACTCGGACATGAACTTGTCGATGCCGAGCACCAGGGTCATGGCCGCGACCGGGACCGGGCTGTTCGGGATCGCCGAGAGCGTGGCCGCCAGGGTGATGAAGCCGGCGCCGGTGACGCCCGAGGCGCCCTTCGAGGTCAGCATCGCCACCAGGATGATCGTCGCGTATTGCGCGAAGGTCAGGTCCGCCCCCACGGCCTGGGCCAGGAACAGCGTGGCCAGGGTCATGTAGATGTTGGTGCCGTCGAGGTTGAACGAGTATCCGGTCGGGACCACGAGGCCGACCACCGAATCCGAGGCGCCGAGCCGGCGCATCTTGGTCATCAGCTGCGGCAGCACCGTCTCGGAGGACGACGTGCCGACCACGATCAGCAGCTCGTCCTTGATGTAGGCGAGGAAGCGCAGGATCGAGAAGCCCGCGACCTTGGCGATGCTCCCGAGCACCACCAGCACGAACAGGATCGCGGTGACGTAGAAGGTGCCGACCAGCCAGGCGAGGTCGTAGACCTTCTGGATGCCGTACTCGCCGATCGTGAACGCCATCGCCCCGAAGGCGCCGACGGGGGCGAGCTTCACCACGATGCCGATGATCTTGAAGAAGATCTGCCCGGCGGTGTCGATCGCGCTGTTCACCGCGGCGGCGCGCTCGCCCAGGCTCGTCACGACGACGCCGGTGAGGATCGAGATCAGCAGCACCTGCAGCAGGTCGCCGGTGGCGAAGGGATCGAAGAAGCTCTTCGGGATGATCGCCAGGATGTGGGCGACGGTGGAATCGGCCGCCGCCTTGTTGGCGTAGGTCGCGACCTTGCTGGCGTCGAGCTTCGACGGGTCGGCGTTGAAGCCGGCGCCGGGCTTGATCACCTCGCCGACCAGCACGCCGATTAGCAGCGCCAGCGTGGAGACCACCTCGAAATAGACCAGCGCCTTCACGCCGACGCGCCCGACCTTCTTGAGGTCGCCGACCGACGCGATGCCGTGCACGATGGTGCAGAAGATGATCGGCGCGATCATCATCTTGATCAGGCCGATGAAGGCATCGCCGAGCCACTTCATCGCCTTGCCGGTTGCTGGGTCGTACCAGCCGAGCAGCACACCGAGCACGATGGCGATCAGGACCTGGATATAGAGGACCTTGTACCAGGGCTCGCGGGGGGCGCCGGGCGCGGTCGTCGCGTGGGTTGCTTGTGCCATATCCATCCCGTGCACGGTTGCCGTGCATCCTCCCAATGTGCCGGCACGCTAGCGATAATCGCCTTCCGCCTCAACGGCGGCCCGGTCATCACCGGCGAACCAAGTGTGACAAAAGCCTGTCGATCCCCGGCTGAAAGTCTTCTCGCCGTGGTTATTTGTCGGCGTTGCGTTCGGTGCGCCTTGCGGACCTGAAAACCGGATGTCCGTCTTTGTCGCATCGGACATGCTGCATCGTCCCCACCCGCCGTGAGTGGGACACGCCATCCAAGATTGCGGCGCCCCTTGATACGTCCGATACAGGTCCTCTCGAAGGGATGGCTGCGGCCTTCCGTCCTTGCGAGCGTAGCGAAGCAATCCAGGGACACGTTCCCTACGGGAATCGCGCGCCGCTCTGGGGTGCTTCACCGCGCTCGCCATGACGGCGCGGGGGGAGCGGGGCTGTCCCAAAGAGCGCCGCTGGCCTGGTCCAGGGCCGAAGGGGGAACGCGTCCGGTGCAGAAGCTCGCCATCCTCGGCCTCGGCGCGATGGGACTTCCCATCGCCCGCAACCTCGCGGCCAAGCGCGCCGCCTCCGAGACCCTCGTGGCGATGGATGCCGACCCGGCGCGCCTTGCCGGGCTCGAGGGGCCGGGCCTCGTCGCGACGGCGGATCCCGCCGCCCTCGACGGCGCCGAGGTGCTGCTCCTGTGCCTGCCGAACGGCGACGTGGTCGAGGCGGCCCTGTTCGGCGGGGATCGCCTGGCCGAACGGCTGGCGCCGGGGGCGATCGTGGTGGATCTCAGCACCATCGCACACGCCAAGGCGCTCGCCATCGGGTGCGCCCTGGCGGCGACCGGGCGGCGTTTCGTCGATGCCCCGGTCTCCGGGGCGCCGGCCGGCGCCGAGGCCGGGACGCTCACGGTGATGTGCGGCGGCGACGCGGAGACCGTCGCGGCGGTCCGGCCGCTGCTGGAGCGGATCGGCACCAGCGTCCTGCATATGGGGCCGGTGGGCTCCGGCCAGCTCACCAAGACGATCAACAACGTGCTCTACGACATCAACATCGCGGCGCTCGCCGAGGTGCTGCCGATGGCGGTGGCGATGGGGCTCGATCCGGACCAGGTCGCGCAGGTGGTCACCACGGGGACGAGCCGGAGCTACGCGTCGCAGTACTTCGTGCCGCGCATCCTCCAGGGCCGCTTCGACGAGGGCTATCCGATGGGCGCGGCCTACAAGGATCTCGTCGCCGCCGCGGCGATCGCGGCCGAGCACGGCTTCCCGATGCCGGTCACGGCGGCGGCCACCGCGACCTACCAGACCGCCCTGCGCCAGGGCCACGGCGACCGGGACAAGGGCGCGATGGTGCTGCCGTTCGAGGGCCTGCTCGGGGTGAAGGTCCGGTCCGGCGGGTGAGCGAAGCGGCCGCGCTCCGAAACGCCCGTCAATCCACCGCCGGCGCGTGCAGCTCCGCGTCGGTGAAGCGGGCCTGCTCCTCCATCACGAGCTGGCCCAGCTCGCGCTTGATCGCGTTGAAATCGGCGCTCGCCGGGTCGCGGGGCCGGGGGATCGGCACGGTGACGTCGCGCTTGATGCGCCCGGGCCGGTAGGTCATCACCAGGATGCGGTCGGCGAGGTAGATCGCCTCCTCGATCGAGTGGGTCACGAACACGATCGTCTTGCGGTAATCGGCCCAGATCCGGAGCAGCTCGTCCTGCAGCGTGCGGCGCGTCAGGGCGTCGAGCGCCCCGAACGGCTCGTCCATCAGCATCACCGGCGGGTCGAGGGCGAGGATGCGGGCGATGGCCACGCGCTGGCGCATCCCGCCCGAGAGATCCTTCGGGTAGCGTTTGCGGAAATCCGACAGGCCGAGCGTCGCGGTGATCCGGTCGACCGTCTCGTTGGCCTGGGCGCGGGGCACGCCCTTGATGTCGAGGCCGAAGCGGACGTTGTCCTCGACGCTCATCCACGGGAACAGGGCGTATTCCTGGAACACCATGCCCCGGTCCGGGCCGGGATCGACCACCGGCTTGCCGCCTACCGTGATCGTGCCCGAGGTCAGCGGGCTGAAGCCCGCCATCGCGTTGAGCAGGGTGGACTTGCCGCAGCCCGAGGGCCCGAGCAGGCACAGGAACTGGCCCTCCGGCACCGTCGCCGAGATGTCCTGAAGGGCGGCGACGCCCGAGGCGCCGCTGCCGAACACCTTGACGGCGTTCGCGACCACGATCTCTGCCGACATCGTCCGGGTTACCGCTCCAGGCCGCGATGCCAGCGCAGCAGGTGATCGTTGAGGCGGCTCATCGCCCCGTCGATGATCAGGCCGAGGATTCCGATCGTCAGCATGCCGCCGATGATCTTGTCCGACCACATATATTCCCGGGCCTCGAGGATCCGGTAGCCGAGCCCGTCCGAGACCGCGATCATCTCGGCGACGATCACCACGATGAAGGCGGTGCCGATGCCGATCCGCATGCCGGCGAGCACGAACGGGCTCGCGGCCGGCAGGATCACCCGGCGGAACATCGTCCAGGAGCCGGCACCGAGATTGCGGGCGGCGCGGATGTAGATCGAATCGACCTGCCGCACCCCCGCGATGGTGTTGACCAGGACCGGGAAGAAGGTGCCCAGCGCGATCAGGAACAGGGCCGGCGGGTTGCCGAGCCCGAACCACACGATGGCGAGCGGGATGTAGGCGATCGGCGGGATCGGGCGCAGGACCTGAAGCAGCGGGTTGAACAGGCCGTAGAGCCCGTCATTGGTGCCGAGCACCAGGCCGATCGGCACCGCGAGCCCGGCGCCGATCAGGAAGCCGGAGACCACGCGGGACAGGCTGGAGACCGCGTCATGCGGCATCTCGCCGGAGAACAGCCAGGACAGGTAGCTCTCCTGGCCGGGATCGTATGGCAGGGCCGGCAGCAGCCCGGACCACCACTTCACCGCCACCGCGCTCGGCGGCGGCAGCACCACGGCCGAGACGAGGCCGGTGCGGCTCGCCAGCTCCCACAGGATCAGCAGCGCGATCGGGATGAGGACGCCGCGAAGGTCGCGCAGGGCCATCGGATCACTCGACCTTCAGGTCGGCCTTGGCCTTCTCGAGCAGGTCGAGCTTGACCCACTCGGCATCGCTCTTGGGCGGGTTCTGCATCTTACCCAGCCCGTACTTGACCATGTAGTCGGTGGTCACCTGCATGTGGCCGGCGGGCATGGCGTAGGTGTAGCTCGCGTTGGCCATGCCGTCGCGAAAATCCTGGCTCGTGAGCTGGCCCTTGAACACCTGCTCGCGGACGTATTTCTCGGCGAGCGCCGGGTCGTCGATGAACGCCTTGGTGGCGGCCACGAACAGGCGCAGCACCTTGGCGGCCACGTCCGGCCGCTCGTTGTACATCTTCTCGGTCATTACCAGCGGCCGCACCGGCTTGCCGATCGGGGTGTCGTAGGGCTTGACCAGCTCGACGCCCCAGCCGGCGCTGATCGCCTGGGTGGATTGCGGCTCCGACTGGCAGATCACGTCGACGTATTTCTGCCCGAGCGCCTGGTTCAGGTCGGCGTAATTGTTGAAGTAGGTCAGCTGCACGTCCTTGCCGGGACGCTCGGACCAGGTGAGGCCGTGCTTGTCGAGCTCGGCCAGCAGCATCAGGTCCTGGGTGCCGCCGCGGACCGTGGCGACCTTGAGGCCCTTCAGCTCGGCCGCGCTCTTGGCGGGGAGGTCCGGCCGCTTGAGGATGCGCACGCCGCCATCGGCGAAGCCCGCGACCACCAGCAGCTTCACGCCGTTGCCGCGCGCGGCCACGGCGCCGTCGCCCCCCGAGGCCGCGATGTCGATTTGGTCGACGGCCATTGCCGGATAGATGTCGGCGCCCTTGGCGAACTGGCGCTCGTCGATCTTCAGGCCGAATTTCGGGGCGATCTCCTTCATGTAGGAGATGGCGCCGTAATGGGCGAATTTCAGGTTGCCGAGCCGGACGACGTCCTCGGCCCGCACCGTCCCGCCGAGGGCGACCAGCATTGCGCCGGCCGTGATCAGGCCCTTCAACATGGATGTCTCCCCCGACCGGACGGCGTGAGCCGTCTCGCAGCGCGGCCTTCGTGATGGGCCGTTCAGCGCAGTATAACGAATACAGCCCGAGAAGTAATCCGCCTCCCTGTGTTCTACTCCGCCGGTTCCGTCGCCGGCACCGTCCCGCGCCCGACCCGGATCGGCAGGACCGGGGCATCGGCGCGCTGGAGCACTTCCAGCGCCGCGTCGGCCTCGCGCTGACGGTCCCAGAGCGCCGCGTAGATGCCGCCGGCCTCCAGCAGCTCGGCATGGGTGCCGCGCTCGGCGATGCGGCCGTGGTCGAGCACCAGGATCGCGTCGGCATTGACCACCGTGGACAGCCGGTGGGCGATCACCAGGGTGGTGCGGCCGCGGCTGACCCGGTCAAGCGCCGACTGGATCTCGGCCTCGGTGAAGGAATCGAGCGCCGAAGTCGCCTCGTCGAGCACCAGGATCGGCGGCGCCTTGAGGATGGTCCGCGCGATGGCGACCCGCTGCTTCTCGCCGCCCGACAGCTTCAGGCCGCGCTCGCCCACCGGCGTGTCGTAGCCCTCCGGCAGGCCGGAGACGAAGCGGTCGATCTGGGCGAGCTGGGCCGCCTCGCGCAGCTCCGCATCGGTGGCGTCGGCCCGGCCGTAGCGGATGTTGTAGCCGATCGTGTCGTTGAACAGCACCGTGTCCTGCGGGACCATGCCGATCGCGGCGCGCAGCGATTCCTGGGTCACCGCGGCGATGTCCTGGCCGTCGATGCTGATCCGGCCGCCCTGCGGCTCGTAGAACCGGAACAGCAGCCGCGACAGGGTCGACTTGCCGGCGCCCGAGGGGCCGACCACCGCCACGGTCTGCCCGGCCTGGATCTCGAACGAGACGCCGCGCAGGATCGGCCGCTCCGGGGTATAGGCGAAGCGCACGTCCTCGAACCGCACCGTGCCGCCCGCGACCTTGAGCGGCGCGGCCCCGGGCCTGTCGGCGATCTCCGGGGTCTGCCCGAGGATGCGGAACATGTCGTCGATGTCGATCAGCGCCTGTTTGATCTCGCGGTAGATCATGCCCATGAAGTTCAGCGGCATGGACAGCTGAACCAGCAGGGTGTTGGCCAGCACGAAGCCGCCGATCGTCGTGCGCCCGGCCAGGATGTCCCGGGCGGCGAGCCACATCACGATCGTCATCCCGATGGTGAAGATCACCGCCTGGCCGGCATTGAGCACGGCGAGCGACACGTAGGTCTGGGTCGAGGCCTTCTCGTACTTCGCCATCGACACGTCGTAGCGGGCGGCCTCGCGGGCCTCCGCGCCGAAATATTTGACGGTCTCGTAATTGAGCAGCGAGTCGACCGCCTTGGTGTTGGCGTCGGTGTCCGAGGCGTTCATCCGGCGGCGGATGGCGATCCGCCACTCGGTCGCCTTGTAGGTGAAGGCGAGATAGGCCGCGACCGTGAGGAACGCGACCAGCGCGTAGCGCCAGTCGAACTCGTAGGCGAGCACGCCGAGCACCAGCACGAACTCGACGATGGTCGGCACCAGGGTCAGCACCATCAGGCGCGACAATTCCTCGATGCCGGCGCGGCCGCGCTCGAGCACCCGGGTGAGGCCGCCGGTCTTGCGCTCGAGGTGGAAGCGCAGGGACAGGCGGTGCATGTGCTCGAAGGTCTTGAGCGCCAGGCGGCGCACCGCGTGCATCGCCACCTTGGCGAACAGCCCGTCGCGCACCTGGGTGAGCGCCGACATGGCGATCCGCGACAGGCCGTAGAGCACGAGCAGCAGCATCGGGGCCGCGAACAGCCCCGTCGGCAACGGGGCATCCTTGCCGCCGACTGCGGCGACCAGCGCGTCGGTGACCCACTTGAAGGTGAACGGCGTCACCATGGTGACGAGCTTGGCCGCGAGCAGCAGCCCGAAGGCCAGGAACACCCTGCGCTGCAGGTCCGGCCGGCCGTGCGGCCAGAGATGCGGCCACAGGCGCCGGTAGGTGGCGATCAGCCCGGGGCGCTCAGCCGGGGGCGTAGGCCCGGCCGGAGGCGCGGTATCGTCGGTCATGCGGAATTCTGTGCGGGAGGAACGATCGTCTCCCCGCATATAGGTCCGTGGGACGGTCGAGGCACCCGCAGCGGCCGCAGGGCCGGTCATCCTCTCCAGAACGGCTTCCGGATCTCGTGGCGCAGCCGCCAGGGTTCGATCCCGGCATCCCGCAGCTGGTCCGGATTCAGGGCGGCGAGCGACCGCCGGGCCCGGATGCGCTGCAGCCAGAGACGCAGCAGGGATCGCCGCACGGGCCGGTTCTCGGACCGGGCGGACGCGGCGGATGGGAAGGCGATGATCGACATGGCGGAGGATCCGGTGACGGGAAGCGATCCGGCCGGGATTGCGGCGCCAGAATTGAACCGATAGAGATCTCGGATCAATCGAAACATTGCACTCGGAGCAATGATGCGAAGCTCGGATTACCGGGATGTCGCCGACGCCGTCGCCGCCGAGATCGCCGCGGGCGCGCTACGCCCCGGCGACCGGCTGCCGCCCCAGCGGGATTTCGCTTATGCCCGAGGGATCGCGGTCTCGACGGCGAGCCGGGTCTACGCGGAGCTGGGTCGGCGCGGGCTCGTGACCGGCGAGGTCGGCCGCGGCACCTTCGTGCGTTCCGAGCCCGGCCGGGCCGTGATGCTCCAGCCGGATCCGCCCCCGGCGGCTCTCGACCTGCAACGGACCCATTCCCGGCTGCCGGAACAGGACGCCGTGCTGGCCGAGACCCTGGCCGCCCTGGCGCGCGGGGCCTCCGAGATCAGCTTCAACCAGTATGGCCCGGACGGCACGCCCCGGGCCCGCGAAGCCGCGGCCGGGTTCCTCTCCGGGGACGGCTACGCGCCCCAGCCGGCCGACATCCTGTTCACCGGCAACGGCCGGCAGGCGCTCGCCGCCGCGCTCGCGGCCCTGGCGCCGCCGGGGGGGCGGATCGGCTGCGAGCCGCTGACCTATCCGTCGGTCCGGGGCATCGCGTCCCGGCTCGGGATCACCCTGGTGCCGCTGGCCATGGACGCGGAGGGCGTGTGCCCCGACGCGATCCTCCAGGCGCACCGGGGGACGCCGCTGGGCGGCGTCTATCTCCAGCCGACCCTGCAGAACCCGCTCGGCACGACCATGAGCCCCGGCCGCCGCGCCGAGATCGCCCGCGTGCTCGAGACGACCGGGCTCACGGCGATCGAGGATGCGGTCTACAGCTTCCTCGCGGACACGCAGCCTCTGGCCAGCCTGGCGCCGGACCGGACGATCCTGATCGACAGCCTGTCGAAGCGGGTGATGCCGGCCCTCACGATCGGGCTGATCGCCGGCCCGCCGCACCTCACCGACCGGCTCGCGGCCTCCGTGCGCCAGGGCGCCTGGACCGCCCTCGGCCTGTCGCTTGCCGCCGGCCTGCACTGGATGGCGGGCGGCTCGGCCGCGACGCTGGCGCAGGCCAAGCGCCGGGACGCGGCGTCCCGCCAGGCCCTCGCCCGGGAGATCCTGGCGGACCTGACGGTGGTCGGCGATCCCCGGGCCTACCATCTCTGGCTCGAATTGCCCGAGACCTGGCGGGCCGAGGCCTTCGCGGCGGCGGCTTTGCGCCGGGGCATCGCCCTGTTGCCGGCCACGGCCTTCGCGGTGAATCCCGGCCACGCGCCGAACGCGGTCCGCCTCGCCCTGTCGACGCCGTCCCAAGAGGAGCTGTCCGGGGCGCTCCGGATGCTGCGCCGCCTGGCCCTCGCGGAGGACGACCAGATCGTCGAGTGAGGGCGTCAGCCCCGCTTGTCGGTCGGCAGGATGAAGATCTGGCCCGGATAGATCCGGTCCGGGTCGCGGATCTGGTTCTGGTTGGCGTCGTAGATCACGGTGTAGCGCTCGCCCCGGCCGTAGGTGCGCTGGCTGATCCGCCAGAGATTGTCGCCCCGGGTGATCTTGGCGGTGGTGATCTCGGGCACGAACACGGCGCCGGCCCGGGTCGGGCCGCTCGTCTCGGTGGGATTCCCGCTGAGGGCGGAGGGCATCGTCGCCGGGGTGGGCCCGTCCTGGGGACGGGGCGCCCCCTGCCCGCTTCCGGCGCCTTGCAGGCTTGACGGGCCGCGCGGCCGTTCCTGCCCGGCGCCCTCGCCGGTAGCGACGCGGGTCGGCTCGGGCACCGCGAGCGGCACCTCGGCGCGGGTGGCGACCTTGCCGGTGCGCGGGTCGATCTGGTCGATCCGCACCTGGTACTGGCCGGGCTTCACGCCGCGCCCGATCGTGAAGCTCGCCCGGCCGTCCGGCCCGACGCTGCCCGGGGCGATCAGCGTGTCGTTAAGGTAGAGCCGGAGCTTCGCCCCCGGAATCCCGGTCGCGGTCACGAACAGCCGGCCGTTCTCCTGCACGTCCACGCTGGCGATCTGCGTGGCCGGCGCCTTTCCGGCCGTGGCGGGCGCCCCCGGGGCTTTCGCCGCCGGGCTGCCCGTTCCCGTCGCCGCCTCGGGCGCGCCCGGCTGCGACAGCACCACCGTCGCGGCGTCCGGGGCGGTCAGCGCCACCAGGGGCTGCCGGTCGCGGTTGGGCGCCACGTCCACCACCACGCTCTGGCGCGAATCCGCGGCCCGGCCGTCCTTGGTGGTCATGCGCAGCCGCAGGGCGCTGGAGCCCGCCGGCAGCGCCGGCGGAACCAGGGCGAACTGGCCGTTCGCGTCGGCCTTGGCCCGGGCCACCGCCTTGCCGTCGACCAGCATCTCGATCTCGGCATCGGGCGCCCCGCGCCCGGCCACCACCACCTCGCCGTTCGGCTCGACCCGGACGATGTCGAAGCGCGGCACCGCGGTGGGATCGGGCTCGGCCGTCTTGCCGTCGGGCACACGATCGGCCGCGCGCACCTCGCCCGCCGCCGGATCCCGTATGGCGGATCGGCCGTCGCCGGGCTTGGCCGCATCGGTCTTGGCCTGTCCGGTCTTGTCGTCGCGAAAATCGATCGGCGGCGCCTCGGATTGCGCCGTCGCCCCGGGATCCGTCAGGCTGCGCAGGCCGCCCTGCGGCGCGGGCGCCGTGGCCGCGGGGGGCTCGGGCTCGTGCCGGTCGATCATCCGCCGCAGGGATTCGCCGCCGAACAGGGCCAGCACGAGGCCGAGGCCGCCGAGGAGGCCGGCGAGCGCCAGGGCGAGACTGCGCCGCACCTGTCTCGACATCGCCACGAGGGCCTCCCTGCTCTGCCGGCCGCCCGGCGAATGGGCAGCCTGCCCACTCAAAAACCGTCGACTGCACCGCCCATAATACCGTACATGGTCGCGACACCAAGCCGTCCCGCCGCTCCGGCGGGTGAATCCCACGCGAATTCAGCAGTTTGGCGCGTGGAGCGCCGGGCGCGGGGGGCTTTCTCGACGGCTCGCAACGGTTGCGTGATGGAGGGCGCCGGATGGCTCCGGTGAGGACAGTCTGCGTCTATTGCGGCTCCGGCTTCGGCGGGGACCCGGCCTTCCGCGACGCCGCCGAGACCCTCGGCACGGCGATCGCGCAGGCCGGGATGGGCCTCGTCTATGGCGGGGGCGATGTCGGCCTGATGGGCACGGTGGCGCGCGCCGCTCTGGCGGCCGGCGGCCACGTCACCGGCATCATCCCGGATTTCCTCCAGGCGCGCGAGCACATGCTCGACGACGTGCAGGAGACCGTGGTGGTGCCCGACATGCACACCCGCAAGCGCCTGATGTTCGAGCGCTCGGACGCCTTCGTGACCCTGCCGGGGGGCATCGGCACCCTGGAGGAGCTGGTCGAGCAGCTGACCTGGGCGCAGCTCGGGCGGCACCGCAAGCCGGTGGTGCTGGTCTCGGTGGCCGATTTCTGGGCGCCGCTGCTCGCCCTGTTCGAGCACATGCGCGGCCATGGCTTCATCCGCGAGGGGCTGGACCTCAGCTACATCGTCGCCCGGGACGCGGCGACGGTGGTGCCGCTGCTGCGCGAGGCCGGCCACGAGCCGGATCCGCAGGCCGAGGAGATCGTCAAAGAGCGGATGTGAGGCCGGGCGCGGACGCTTGGCCGCGGTGGCGATCCGGACGGTCGGTGCAGACGGTCGTGTATGAGGCCGGCGCCGCCGCGCCGGGCGGCGGCAGGTGGAGTCCGAGCATGCGCGTCTTGATCCTGGCGGCCCTGACGCTCGCCGGCCTCCTCGGCGTGGCCTCCGCGCAAGAGCCGCCCGTCCTCCAGACCCTGGATTACGCCAACACCCGCTATTCCGAGCTGGCCCAGATCGACGCCGGCAACGTCTCGCGCCTCAAGGTCGCCTGGACCTTCTCCACCGGCGTGCTGCGCGGCCACGAGGGCGCCCCGATCGTCGTCGGCAATCGGATGTTCGTGCACACCCCGTTCCCGAACCTGGTCTACGCCCTCGACCTCGACCAGGACGGCAAGATCCTCTGGCGCTACGCCCCGCGCCAGGATGCGGGCGTGATCGCGGTCATGTGCTGTGACACGGTCTCCCGCGGGCTGGCCTACGCCGACGGTCGGCTGTTCCTGCAGCTGGCCGATACCACCGTGGTCGCCCTGGATCCCGAGACCGGCCGGGTCCTGTGGTCCGTGCGGAACGGCGACCCGGCCAAGGGCGAGACCAACACCGCCACGGTCCTGCCGGTGCACGGCAAGCTCATCGTCGGCATTGCCGGGGGCGAGTACGGCGCCCGCTGCCACGTCACGGCCTACGACCAGGCGAGCGGCCAGCGTCTCTGGCGCGCCTACGCCACCGGGCCGGATGCCGACATGCTGGTCGATCCGGAGAAAACCACCGAGCTCGGGCGCCCGATCGGCCGAGATTCCTCGCTCAAGAGCTGGGAAGGCGACCAGTGGCGGATCGGCGGCGGCTGCAGCTGGGGCTGGTTCTCCTACGACCCGGATCTGAACCTCGTCTATTACGGCACCGGCAACCCGGCGACCTGGAACCCGGCCCAGCGCCCGGGGGACAACCGCTGGACGATGGCGATCATCGCCCGCGATCCCGATACCGGGATGGCGCGCTGGGTCTACCAGATGACCCCCCACGACCAGTGGGATTATGACGGCGTCAACGAGATGATCCTGACCGAGCAGGTGATCGACGGGCGCCCGCGCCGGGTGCTGACCCATTTCGACCGCAACGGCTTCGGCTACACCCTCGACCGTGCCACGGGCGAGGTGCTGGTGGCCGAAAAATTCGATCCCAGCGTGAACTGGGCGCGCCGGATCGACCTGGACCGCGCCTCTCCGGGCTACGGCAGGCCGGTGGTGGACAAGCGCTACGCGCCGGGCGAGGCCGACGAGGAAGAGGTTACCAAGAACATCTGCCCCGGGGCGCTCGGCGCCAAGAACCAGCAGCCGGCCGCCTACTCGCCGGTGACGCGCCTGTTCTACGTGCCGACCAACCACATGTGCATGGATTACGAGGCGTTCCGGGTGAGCTACACGCCGGGCCAGCCCTATGTCGGCGCGACCCTGACCCTGCACCCGCCCGAGGGCTCCGACCGGACCGGCGCCTTCATCGCCTGGGACGGGGCCAGGGGACAGATCGCCTGGACGATCCCGGAACCGTTCTCGGTCTGGTCCGGGGCGCTCGCCACCGCCGGCAACGTGGTCTTCTACGGCACGCTCGAAGGTTACCTGAAGGCGGTCGACGCCCGGGACGGGCACGAGCTCTATCGCTTCAAGACCCCGTCCGGCATCGTCGGCAACGTCACCACCTATCAGCATGACGGCCGGCAATACGTGGCGGTGCTCTCCGGGATCGGCGGCTGGGCCGGCATCGGGCTGGCCGCCGGGCTGACCGACCCGGCCGACGGCTCGGGCGCGGTCGGCGGCTACGCGGCCCTGTCGCAATACACGGCGCCCGGCGGCCAGCTCACGGTGTTCGCGCTGCCGGAATGAGGCCGGGCGTCCGCGCGGCGATGAAATCCACGAAGGCCCGCAGCGGCGCCGGCAGGTGCCGGCGGCCGGGGAAGTAGAGGAACGGGCCCGAAAAGACCTGCCACCAGGGTTCGAGCACGGGCTCCAGGGCACCGCTCTCGATCTGCGGGCGCAGCCAGTCTTCGAAGAGATGGATGATCCCGGTCCCCGCGACCGCCGCCGCGATCGTGAGGTCGCTGGCGCCGACGCGCACGATCAGCGGGCCGGACGGATCCACGCGGACGATCTCGCCTTCGCGCTCGAACTCCCACGGCGCCGTCAGGCTGCCGCTCGGGAACCGACCCAGCAGGCATTCATGGTCCAGGAGGTCGCGCGGGTGGTCCGGGCGCCCGCGCCGGTCGAGATAGGACGGCGCGGCCGCGGTGGCGAAACGCTGCCGCCGCGGGCCGATCGGCACGGCGATCATGTCCTGCTCCAGCCGCTCGTCGTAGCGGATGCCCGCGTCGCACCCCGCCGCCAGCATGTCGACGAAGCCGTCCTCGACGACCAGTTCGAGCCGGATCTCGGGATAGGCGGCCAGGAAGGGCGGCACGATCGCCGGGAGGACGAGGCGCGCCGCGCTCAGCGGCACGTTGAGCCGGAGCGTCCCGGCCGGGCGGTCGCGGAACCCGTTCACCACGTCGAGGGCGGCCTCGACCTCGCCGAGGGCCGGGCCGAGCCGTTCGAGCAGGCGGGCGCCGGCCTCGGTCGGCGCGACGCTGCGGGTGGTGCGGTTCAGCAGGCGCACGCCGAGGCGCGTCTCCAGCCGGCGCACCGCCTCGCTGAGGCTCGACGCGCTCCCACCCCCGGCCCGTGCGCCCTCGCGAAACCCCCCGGCCCGCGCCACCGTCACGAAGGCCGTCAGATCCGCCAGGTCCATCGCCATTGTTCGAAATCCCGCACGGCCCGTGCCGATCGTCACGGCTAATCCGCGCAGTCCGGGCCGTCTACACCCGGGGCGGCAACAGGAGATTCGTCATGACCGACATCGCGCAGACCGGAACCGTTTCGCTCGGCGACCGCAGGGTGAAACGGCTCGGATACGGGGCCATGCAGCTCGCCGGCCCCGGCGTTTACGGGCCGCCCAAGGACCGGGCGGCCGCGGTCGCGGTGCTGCGCGCGGCGGTGGCCGCGGGCGTCGACCACATCGACACCAGCGACTTCTACGGGCCGCACGTGACCAACCAGATCATCCGCGAGGCGCTCCACCCCTATCCCGACGATCTGGTGATCGTGACCAAGGTCGGCGCCATGCGTGGGCCGGACGCCTCGTGGAACCCGGCCTTCTCGGCCGAGGAGCTGACGCAGGCCGTCCACGACAACCTGCGCCATCTCGGCGTGGATGTCCTCGACGTGGTCAACCTGCGCCTGATGTTCGACGTCCACGGCCCCGCCGAGGGATCGATCGAGGCGCCGCTCTCGGTGCTGGCGGATCTGCAGCGCCGGGGCCTGATCCGGCGGATCGGGCTGAGCAACGCCACCCGGCAGCAGATCGCCGAGGGCCGGCGCATCACCGAGATCGTCTGCGTGCAGAACCAGTACAACCTGGCGCACCGGGGCGACGACGCCCTGATCGATGCGCTCGCCGCTTCCGGGACCGCCTACGTGCCGTTCTTCCCGCTCGGCGGCTTCAGCCCGCTGCAATCCACCGCCCTGTCGGCGGTCGCCGCCGAGCTCGGGGCAACGCCGATGCAGGTGGCGCTCGCTTGGCTGCTGCGGCGGGCGCCCAACATCCTGCTGATCCCGGGCACGTCCTCCCTCGGCCACCTGCGTGAGAACCTCGCGGCGGCCGAGCTGACGCTGCCCGACGACGCGATGGCCACCCTGGACGGGATCGGAGCGGCCTGACCGGCTCCGTGGGCGGCTACTTGGCCGAAAGTCCGGCCACCATCGGGCAGCCGCCCTCGCCCATCGGCCGAAACGCCTGCTCGGCGGGGATCGTCTCCAGCACCTTGTAGAGGTCCCATTCGCCCTTCGACTCGGAGGGCGCCTTGGCCTCGAACAGGTACATCGGGTGGATCTTGCGCCCGTCCGGCCGGATCGTACCCGTCCCGAACAGGGGGTCGTCGGTGGGCAACGCCTTCATCTTGGCGACCACGGCGGCGCCGTCCTTGGCCGAGTGCAGGGCCGCCACGGCCTTCAGGTAATGCAGCGTGCTGGCGTAGACGCCGGCCTGGTACGAGGTCGGCTTCCGGCCGGACATGCGCGCACCGAACCTGTCCGAGAAGGCCCGGGTGCCGTCGTTGAGGTCCCAGTAGAACGAGGCGGTGAATTCGAGCCCCTGGGCGACTTCGAGGCCCAGGGAATGGATGTCGGTGATGGCGATCAGCAGGGCCGCGAGCTTCTGGCCGCCCTGGCGGATGCCGAATTCGTGCGCCTGCTTGATCGCGTTGGCCGCGTCGAGGCCGGCATCGGCGAGGCCGATCACCTGCGCGCCGGAGGCCTGCGCCTGGAGGAGGAACGAGGAGAAATCCGGGTTCGGGAAGGGGGTGCGCACGCCGCCAACGACCGTGCCGCCGTTCTTCTCGACGACCGCCTTGGTGTCGCGCTCCAAGGCGAGGCCGAAGGCGTAGTCGGCGGTGATGAAGTACCAGGTCTTGCCGCCGCGCTTGAGCATCGCCTTGCCGGTGCCGTTGGCGAGCGCCGCGGTGTCGTAGGTCCAGTGCACGGTGTTGGGCGTGCAGGCCGGGCCGGTCAGGTCTGCGGTGCCGCCGCCGGAATTCACGAACGCCTTGTTCTTCTCCTTGGTGATCTGCGCCACCGCGAGCGCCACCGAGGAGGTCGGCACGTCGAACACCGCGTCGACGCCGTCGCGGTCGTACCATTGCCGGGTAATCGAGGCGCCGACATCGGGCTTGTTCTGGTGGTCGGCGGCGACCACCTCGACCTTCAGCCCGTGCGACTCCGGCTTGAAATCCTCGACCGCCATGCGGGCGGCGACCACCGCGCCCTCGCCGGTGGAGTCGAAATAGACGCCGGAGCGGTCGTTCAGCACGCCGATCTTCACCGGCACGAGGTCGGCCGCCAGGGCCGTCCCCGCCCCGAGCGCGCAGAGAAGCCCCGTCAGTGCCGCGACACGGTGGCGGACCGTCATGTCTCACTCCCTGTTTTTTGTACGCGGCGACGTTGTTCGTCGCTCGCATGGCGTCCCAATACAGCTTATCCGGCCGCTCCCGAGGCCGATACGGGCGGATGAGAAGATGCGGGCGATCCGTCAGGGCCTCCCCTCACCCGCGCGGCGCCAGCCCGAAGATCGCGCGCGCCTCGTCGGGCGTGGCCGGCTCGCGGTCGAGATGGGCCAGCAGGCTGACGGCCTTCTCGACCAGGGCGGCGTTGCTGGGCGCGAGCACGCCCCGGGCCAGGTACAGGTTGTCCTCCAGCCCGACCCGGACATTGCCACCCATGCCGGCGGCCACCGCCAGGATCGGGAATTCCTCCCGGCCGATGCCGAAGGCCGACCAGATCGCATCCTCGGGCAGCCGGGCGCGCATCGCCACCAGCGCCTCCGGGGTCGCGGGGGCGCCCCAGGGGATGCCAAGGCAGATCTGGAACAGGGGCGGCCGCGCCAGGTGCCCCTCGGTGATCAGGTGCCGGGCCAGCTCGATCTGGCCAAGGTCGAACACCTCGATCTCCGGCTTCACCCCGGCCTCGCGGATCTGCGCCGCCATGGCCCGCAGGTGGGCGGGGGTGTTGAGGAACAGGTGCTCGCCGAAATTCATCGTCGCGATATCGAGGGTGCAGATCTCGGGACGCAGCGCCGCGACGTGCCGGGTCCGGGTCTCGGGCGACACGAAGGTTGTGCCGGGGCCCGCCACCGACGGGTCGGGATCGCCGGGCACGAACCGGCCCCCGGCCCCGGTGGTGAGGTTGAGGATCACGGACTCGTTCCGCTCGCGGATCCGCTCGACCACCTCGCGGTAATGGGCGAGCTCCATGCTGGGCGCGGCGGTCTCGGGATCGCGGACATGGATGTGGACCACCGCGGCGCCCGCGGCGGCGGCCTCCAGGGCCGATTGCGCGATGGCCTTCGGGCTCACCGGCACCGCCGGGTTCTTGCGGGGCGTGTCGAACGAGCCCGTGAGGGCGCAGGTGATGACGGTCGTCCGGGACATGGTCGTCTCCCTGATCCTGACGGTGCCGCCCGCGGGAAGCTGGGCCGACCCATCAGGTTCTGCGTCAAGCCTTTGAACCGCTGCGCTTTTGCCCTCCCGCAAGGGCTACTGGATATGCGCGCTTCCGTCGTTGGATAGGGCCTTGCCGTTGCCCGTGAGGGGCACGGGTCGCCTCTCCCGTGCGGGAGAGGGAGCACCGCGCGGCCTTCAAGAGCGATCGCGCTCCGAACCTCGATAGACGTCGCTCCCAGCAGGAGCCTGAGCCCCGCTACATCGCCCCGCCATCCACCGTGATGGTCTCGCCGGTGATGTAGGCGGCCCCTGCAGCAAGGAAAAAAATCGTTTCGGCGATATCCTCGGGCCGGGCCATGCGGCGCAGCATCGTGTGCTGCACGGTGGCGGCCTTGCGCGCCTCCGGCCAGGGCTCGGTCCAGGGGGTGGCGACGAGGCCCGGGGCGACGGCGTTGACGCGCACGTCGGGGGCCAGCGCCCGGGCGAGGCTGCGGGTCAGGTTGATCAGCCCGGCCTTGCTGGCCGAATAGGCGATCGAGGAGCCCCGCCGCCCGAGCCCCGCCACCGAGGCGGTGTTGACGATCGCCCCGCGGCTTTCTTTCAGACTGGCCGCTGCGGCTCTGGCGCACCGGTACGGGCCGATCAGGTTCGTCGCCAGGATCGTGGCCCAAAAATCCTCGGTCATCGCGTCGAGATCCTCGAAGGCGATGGGCGCGGTGGTGCCGGAGGTCCCGGCATTGTTGACCAGCACGTCGAGGCCGCCGAGCGCCGCGATCCCGGCCGCCACCATCGCCTCGGCCTCGCCGGGCCGGGACACGTCCCCGGGCAACGCCATCACGGCCAGGCCTTCGGCGGCGAGACGTTCGGCCTCCGCGGGGCCGCGGGGATCGTCGGGCAGGTGGTTCAGGGCCACGCTGGCGCCGTTGCGGGCGAACAGCGTCACCGTGGCCAGCCCGATGCCCGAGGAGGCGCCGGTGACGAGGATGCGCCGTCCGGACAGGTCCGCGCCGATCATGTGCCCTCCATCCGGCCGATCCCGGCCATCGCCCGCTTGAGCGCCAGGAGCTTGCGGTCGCGCTCGCGGAACAGCTCCTCCGGCTCGCGCCCGCCCCAGTCGAAATAGCCCCGGCCGGCCATCACCCCGGTCCGGCCCTCGGCGCAGAGCGCGTCCAGGGTCTCCGACCGGGTCCGCGACGGGGGCGGCGCGTAGCTGGCATTCGCCAGGGCGCGCTGGGTCAGCTCCAGCCCGGTGAAGTCGGCCTTGGCGAGGTGGCCGAGGATCGGGATGCGTAAGCTCAGCCCGTGGATGATCGCGTCGTCGATGTCGCGCGGCGCGGCGATGCCCTCGTCCAGCAGCCGGAACACCTCGGCGCTGATCGCCGACTGGATCCGGTTGGCGACGTAGCCGGGGATGAAGCGCTTGAGCACGATCGGCACCTGCCCGAGGCCGAGCACGAGGTCGCGCATCGCCGCGATCACCGCCGGATCCGTGCCGGGGCCCGGGACCACGTCGACGAGGTCGACGATGTAGGGCGGCGTGTACCAGTGCATCACCAGCGCCCGCGCCTGCCGGGCCGCGGGGATCAGCGGGAAGACGTCGAGATAGCTGGTGTTGCTGGCCAGGATCGTGTCGGCCGGGCAGAGCCGGTCGAGCGCGGCGAACAGGGCCCGCTTGGCCTCCGGGTTCTCGGTGATCGCCTCGATGACCAGGTCGGCCCCCGCCACCGCCGGTTCGAGTTCCGCCTCGACCCGGACGGCCTGGGCGAGCCGCGCGGAATCCCAGCCGTCCGGGGCAGCGCCCGCCTCCTGCAGGGTCGCCAGAGCCGATTCCATGAGCGCCGGCACCCGGGCGCGGGTCTGCGCATCCGTGTCGGTGATCCGCACGGCATGCCCGTGGAGCGCCAGCACCAGGGCGATGCCGTGGCCCATCAGGCCGCCGCCGACGATCGCGATTTCCGTCATGGTGTCTCCCTCACACCGTCGCGATCGGCGTCACCGGCGAGCCGATCGCGCCCGGCAGGCGGAGCGGCGGCGCGGTGAGCAGGAAGCGGTTGCGCCCATGGGCGCGCAGCCAGTCGGCGAGCGGCGTCAGGTGCCACAGCTCGCCGAGATTGACCCCGAGCTTGAACAGGCAGTGCTCGTGGAGCGGCAGGGTCGCGCAGCAGGCCGGCCCTATCCCGGCCGGATAGGCCTCGACGGCGTAGTTGTCGGCGATCAGCGCGCAGAGGCCCGAGCGCGTGATCCAGTCGAGGAGTTGCGGGTCCCGGCCGTCGAGCCCGGCGCAGAGGTTGTGGACCTGCTTCGGATCGGGCTCCCCGCCCATGGCGATCAGCCGCTCGGCGAAGCCGGTATGCAGGCAGACCATGTCGCCGGGCTCGATCACGACCGCGTCGGCCGCGATGATGCCGGCGAGCTGGTCGTAGCCGACCTTGGCCTTGGCGTCGCCGAGATGGGCGCGCAGGTCGATCATCACGGCGCGGCCCTGCATGCCGACCTCGGCCAGCCGCTCGATCCCGAGCTTTTTCGCCCGGGAGGGCTGGTCGGCGGCCTCGGGGGTGCTCGGCCCGACGATGTCCCGGCCGCCGCGAAAGCCGTTGTAGAAGGTCGGCGCGGCGCCCGCGCCGTCGGCATCGAACAGCGAGCCGACATGGGCGAGCGAGTCCCACTGCGTCGAGTATTGCAGGTGGATCAGGGCGCGGTCGTCGCAGATCACGTCGGTGGCGCCGTCGACCTCCTCGCAGACCGGGAAGTTCATGTTCGGACGGCCGTTGGCCCGCCGGGTCGGGGTGATCTGCGGCGGGTGCCGGCGCGGATTGAGGACGTTGCCGCCCGGCAGGTCGAGGGGCAGGCTGAGGCAGAAGGTCAGGCCCTCGCGCACCTCGGCGACGCCCTGGCGGACCTTCTCGGGGGTCAGGAGGTTCAGCCGCCCGCGCTCGTCGTCGGGGCCGAAATCCCCCCAGGTCGAGCCCTCGGGGCGCCGGGTCCAGCGCAGGCTCATGCGCGCGTTCCCCGCGGCAGCAGGCGCGTCGCCGGAATCCGGGGCCGCGGTCCGGGGCGAACCCCGGCCGCGGCCGAGCGTGCGTTCCTCACCTGTCCGTCGCCCTTCTTCGAGGCTGTCGGGCCCGCGTTTCGCGGCGCCACCCCGAGCCTAGGCCGGCGCGCAGCGAGTCGATACCCCGGGCGGAAAACGACTTGGCCGAAACGTCACCGGCCGATCCCGACGCAGGTCTTGTGCTCTGCTTTGGCGCAGATACAGTTCATCCCAAGCCCGCGAATAAAAAATTCGGGCGCCTGGGATGAGGAATCGCCGATGTCCGAGACCGTGCGCGTCGTCGCTCGGCGTGCCCCGATTCGGCGCACGCTGCCCGCGCTGCTCGCGGCGGGATTGATGCTCACCGGGCAGGCCCGCGCCGCCGACCCGATCAAGATCGGGGTGATCGCCGAGGCGCAGTCGGTGGCCGGGTCCGCGATCCCGAAGGCGGTCCAGCTCGCCGCCGACGAGATCAACGCCCAGGGCGGCATCGACGGGCGCCAGATCCAGGTCGTGACCTACGACGACAAGAGTTCCGCCTCCGACGCGGTCCGCGCGTTCCAGCGGGCGGTCAGCGAGGACAAGGTCAACCTCGTCATCGCCAGCTACATCTCCGAGGTCGTGCTGGCCGTGATGCCGTGGTCGGCCCGGCTCAAGACCCCGATGATCACACCGGGCGCGGCCTCCAACGAGATCAGCGTCGCCGTCCATAAGGACTACGCGCGCAACCGCTACACCTTCCACGGCTACCTGACCTCGCACGCCCTGGCGCAGTCGGTCTGCGACTCGGCCAAGGAGGCGCTGGTCGGGCTGCTCAAGGCCAAGTCCGCCGCGATCATGAGCGAGGACGCGGCCTGGACCCGCCCGCTGGACGCGGCCTACGAGGAATGCCTCCCCAAGGCCGGGCTGAAGGTGGTGGAGCATGTCCGGTTCTCGCCGGATACGGGGGACTTCACCCCGATCTACAACAAGATCGAGGCGGCCAAGCCCGACCTGATCGTGACCGGCATCGCCCATGTCGGGGTGCAGCCGACCGTGCAATGGCAGAACCAGCAGGTTCCGATCGCCATGACCGGCATCAGCGGCCAGGCGACCTCCTCGACCTTCTGGGCCAACACCAACGGCGGCACGCAGGGCGTGCTGTTCGACGCCATCGCGGTGCCGGGCGTGGCGATGACCGAGAAGACGAACGCCTTCACCGACGCCTACATCAAGCGCTTCGGCGGCGCCCCGTCCTACGCGGGCTACATGGCCTACGACGCCATGCATTACGCCGCGGACGCGGTGAAGCGCGCCGGTTCCACCGAAGCCGACAAGCTGGTCGACGCCCTGGAGAAGACCGACTGGCTCGGCACGGTCGGGCGGATCCAGTTCTACGGCAAGGACGAGACCTTCACCCACTCGATCAAGTACGGGCGGGGCTTCGTCACCGGGCTGCTGGCCCAGTGGCAGAGCGGCAAGCAGGTCGCGATCTGGCCGACGGAGGTGGCCAACGGCAAGCTGGTCCTCCCGCCCGCGGTCAAGCCGGCGGTGCAGTGATGCGGTCGGGGAGAGCGCGATGATCGGGCTTCAGATCCTCGTCGACGGCTTCGCGATCTCGGCGCTCTACGCGCTCGGCGCGATGGGCTTCACCCTGATCTTCGGCGTCTCCGGCGTGCTGAACCTCTCGCACGGCGCGCTGATGGTGATGGCCGCGGTCGCGGCCTGGGCGGCCTCGTCCCAGTTCGGCCTCGGCTCCTACGCGGGCGCCGGGATCGGCATCCTGTGCGGCCTGGCCGCCGCTTTGGTCACCTACTTCGCGATCGTCGCCCCGATCGAGCGCAGCCGCGCGATCCCGCGCGAGGAGAAAGAGATCTTCGTGCTCACCGGCACCCTGCTCTGGGGGATCATGATCCAGGAGCTCGTCGCCTACTTCTTCACCGACAACCCGAAGACGGTGCTGCCGATCGTCGAGGGCGTGATCGAGATCGCCGGGGTGCGCACGCCGAAGAACGAGATCTTCACCGCGGTGATCTGCTGGATCGTGATCGGGCTGCTCTGGCTGTTCGTGAACAAGGCACGGGCCGGCAAGGTCCTGCTCGCCGCCTCCATGAACCCCCGCGGGGTCACGCTGCTCGGCCACGACATGTCCCGGATCTACGTCGCGGTCTGGGCGATCTACGGGCTGCTCGCCGGCATCGCCGGGGTGCTGCTCGGGATGTTCCTGGGCGTCTCGTCCTATTCGGTGGGGCCGCTCACCGCGAGCGCCTTCTCGATCGTGGTGCTGGGGGGCTTGGGCAGCGTCACTGGCTCGCTGATCGCGGCCTATGTGGTCGGCTATCTCGAGACCGCCACCGCCTACCTGATCTCCCCGGCCTACCGGGTGATCCCGGCGCTGCTGCTGCTCGTGGCCGTGATGTACCTGCGCCCGCAGGGCCTGCTGGGGCGGCGGTGATGGTTTCTTCCACCCCACGGGCCCCCAGCCTGCGCCCGCATCCTGAGGTGCAGGCGCGTAGCGCAGGCCTCGAAGGAGGTCTCCAGCCCGCCGCGCGATCCCTGGAGGTCTCCTTCGACGCCGCTGGCGCGGCACCTCAGGATGAGGGGTTTGGGCGGGACGGGTCTTGGTCCCGAGTGAGGTCGGTCGTTTCACCGATGAGGCTGACCCCATGAAGCTCCTCTCCACCCCGGGCTTCTGGGTCGCGCTGCTGGCGCTCGCCCTGGCCGCGTTCCTGCCCTGGTGGGTCTCGGGCTACATCCTCGGGCTCCTGACCATCGCGTATTACTTCGGCGTCTTCGCCATGGCCTGGGACCTGCTGTTCGGCTTCGCCGGCGAGGTGAATTTCGGCCCGACCTTCCTGATCGGGCTCGGGGCCTACGGGGCCGGCATCCTCAACAACCGCTACGAAGTGCCGATCCCCTACTGCCTGGCGGCCGGGACCGTGCTCGCGGTGGTCGGCGGCCTGGCCCTGGCGCTGCCGGCCCTGAAGGTGCGGGGCCCGTATTTCGGGCTCATCACCCTGGTCGCGGTGCTGCTCCTGCAGAACATGATCGTGGTGTTCTCCGGGATCACCGGCGGCGAGATCGGCCTCACGGTGCCGGACGTGATCTCCATCGACGCCGACACGAATTACTGGATCGCGCTCGGCTTCATGGCCTTCGCCGGGCTGGTGCTCACCGCCATCGCCCGCTCGCCCGCGGGGCTGATCCTCCAGGCCGCCGGCCAGGACCCGATCGTGACCGGGGCACTGGGCTTCAATGTCGCCAAGCACAAGCTCGCGGCTTTTGCGGTCAGCGCCGCCTTCTCGGGCCTCGCGGGCGGTCTGGTGGTTTTCTACATGGGCACCGCGTCCGTCGGCACGCTGATCGACACCGCGGTCGGCGTGCAGGTGATCATTGCGGCGGTGCTCGGCGGACGCCGGACCATCGTGGGCGCCGCCCTGGGGGCCGTGTTCCTGATCGCCGCGGGCGAGCTGCTGCGGCCGCTCGGGCCCCTCTCGACCTTCGTGGTCTCGGCGGTGGCCCTGCTGGTCATCCTGTTCGTGCCTTCGGGGCTGCTCGGCCTCGCATCCGTCCGGAGAGCGCGATGACCGTCGCCGTCAGGCCCGCGCCGCCCCGCGCCGCCTCCCTTGCCGAACCCTGCCTCACCGTGCGCGGCCTGACCAAGCGGTTCGGCGGCCTGGTCGCGGTCAAGGACATCGACCTCGACCTGCGACCCGGGGAGATCCTGGGCCTGATTGGGCCGAACGGCTCGGGCAAGTCCACCGTGATGAAGCTGATCATGGGGCTCGAGCGGCCCACCGCCGGCTCGATCCGCCTCGACGGCGCCGAGATCGGCGGGCTGCCGGCCCACCGGGTCGCTCGTTCTGGCGTCGGCCTGGTGTTCCAGCACGCCCGCCCGCTCCAGCGGCAGACCGTGCTGGAGAATATCAGCCTCGCCCTCCTGCCCGACAGCCTGATCCGGCTGGCGGCGGACCCGCACGTGGCGCGGCGGGCGCGGGAGATCGCCGAGCGCGTCGGCCTCGGCGCGGTCGTCGACCGGCGGCCCGGCACCCTGCCCTTCGCGGATCTCCGCCGCCTGGAACTCGCCAAGGCGATAGCCCGCGACCCGAAGGTGGTGCTGGTGGACGAGCCCTTCGCGGGGCTCACCGGCGGCGAGGTCGCGGCCTTCTCCGAGCTGATCCGCGGCTTTCGCGACGAGGGCAAGGCGGTGCTTCTCGTCGACCACAACGTGAAGAGCGTCGCGGCCCTCGTGGACCGGGTCTTCGCCATGTATCTCGGCGAGCGCATCGCCGAGGGCTCGGCCGAATCCGTGATGGCCGACCCGACTGTCCGCCGGGTCTATCTCGGCGGCAGCATCGAGACCGCCGCCCGCCCGGAGGCGGCGTTCAAGCCGGATTCGCTGCTCACCGTCGAGAACGTCGACGTGCTCTACGGCAAGGCGCAGGCCCTGCGCAGCGCCGCGATCCACGTCCACGAGGGCGAGTTCGTCTCGGTGGTGGGGCTCAACGGCGCCGGCAAGACCACCCTGTTCAACGCCATCTCGGGCCTGGTCCCGCATACCGGGACGATCCGGTTCGACGGCCAGGATCTCGCGCGCTTGAGCCCCGCCGCGATCGCCCGGGCCGGTATCGTCCAGGTGCCGGAGACCCGCGAGCTGTTCGGCGATCTCAACGTGCGCGAGAACCTGGATCTCGGTGGCCAGCACGTCACCAAGGCCGAGAGCGTGCAGCGGCGCGACTGGCTCTACGAGCTGTTCCCGATCCTCAAGGCCCGCGAGGGCCAGACCGCCCGCACGCTGTCCGGCGGCGAGCAGCAGATGCTGACCATCGCCCGCGCCCTGATGATGCGCCCGCGCCTCCTGATCCTCGACGAGCCGACGCTCGGCCTCGCCCCGGTGATCCTGGAGCTGCTGTCGAAGGCCCTGGAACGCCTGCGCCAGACCACGCCGATCACCGTCCTGCTTGGCGAGCAGAACGTCACCTTCGCGCTCCCCCATGCCGACCGGGTCTACGTGCTGGAACAGGCCCGCATCGTCTGGGAAGGTCCGCCGGACCGCTTCGCCGGTGAGATGGGGGCGAAGTATCTGTAAGTAATCCCGTGCCTCCCACCCATCCCCTCATCCTGAGGTGGCGAAGCGCAGCGTAGCCCTCGAAGGAGGCTTCCAGGGATCGCAAGCGGGCTGGAGGGCTCCTTCGAGGCCCGGCAATCGCCGGGCGCCTCAGGATGAGGGGTTGGGTGGGACGGACGAAGTCATCGAGGCGGCGCATCCGGCGCTGGGCCAGAGTGGAGCGGATGCCGTGGATTTCGACTTCTCCCCGTCCCAGACGCAGTGGCTGACCCGGGTCCGCACCTTCATCGCCGACGCGATCCGGCCCGCCGCCGCCGCGGTGGCGGCCGAGCGGGCGGCGAGCCGCGCGCCCTCGGCCACAATGGAACGGCTGAAGGACAAGGCCCGCGGCGAGGGCCTGTGGAACCTGTTCCTGCCGCCCTCCCCCGAGCATGACACGGACGAATACCGCGGCGCCGGCCTGACCAACCTCGATTACGCGCTCTGCGCCGAGGAGATGGGCAAGGTCGGGATCGCGTCGGAATGCTTCAATTGCGCGGCGCCGGATACCGGCAACATGGAGGTGCTGCACCGCTACGGCAGCCCGGCCCAGAAGGAGCAGTGGCTGCGACCGCTCATGGACGGGACGATCCGCTCGGCCTTCCTGATGACCGAGCCCGACGTCGCCTCCTCGGACGCCACCAACATCGAGACCGCGATCCGCCGGGTCGGCGAGCATTACGTCATCGAGGGCCGCAAATGGTGGTCCACCGGCGTCGGCGATCCGCGTTGCCGGATCGCGATCTTGATGGGCAAGACCGATCCGGACGCCCCCCGCCACCGGCAGCAATCGCAGATCCTCGTCCCGTTGGATGCGCCGGGCCTGCGCGTCGAGCGCCTGCTCCCGGTCTTCGGCTACGAGGACGCGCCCAAGGGTCACGGCGAGGTGGTGCTGAAGAACGTGCGCGTCCCGGCGGAGAACCTGATCCTCGGCGAGGGGCGCGGCTTCGAGATCGCGCAGGGACGGCTCGGGCCGGGGCGCATCCACCATTGCATGCGCACCATCGGGGTGGCCGAGACGGCGCTGGAGGCCATGGCGCGCCGGCTCGTCTCGCGGGTCGCCTTCGGCAAGCGCATCAGCGAGCAATCGGTCTGGGAGCAGCGGGTCGCGGAGGCGCGGATCGACATCGAGATGACCCGGCTGCTCTGCCTGAAGGCCGCCGACATGATGGACAAGGTCGGCGCCAAGGGCGCCAAGCTCGAGATCGCCATGATCAAGGTCGCCGCCCCGCGGATCGCCCTCAAGGTGATCGACGACGCGATCCAGGCCCATGGCGGCGCCGGCGTGTCCGAGGATTTCGGACTGGCCAAGATGTACGCCCATATCCGCACCCTGCGGCTGGCCGACGGGCCGGACGAGGTGCACAACCGCTCCATCGCCCGGCTCGAATTCGGGCGCTACACCAATGCCCGGGAGGGTACATGAGCGGCCCCGACGCCTTTTCCGGCGTGAAGCCGGTCGAGCCGCGCCATCGGATCGACGAGGCCCGGCTGGCCGCCTGGCTCGCCGAGCATGTCCGCGACTATGCCGGGCCGCTTGACCTGCAGCAGTTCCGCGGCGGCCAGTCGAACCCGACCTACCGGCTGGAGACGCCCGGCCAGGCCTACGTGCTCCGGCGCAAGCCGTTCGGGCCGCTGCTGCCCTCGGCGCATGCGGTGGAGCGCGAGTTCCGGGTGATCGGCGCGCTCTACGGCGAGGGTTTTCCCGTCCCCCGCCCCTTCGCGCTCTGCGAAGACGAAACCATCATCGGCGCGGCCTTCTACGTGATGGAGGCGGTGGGCGGCACCGTGCACTGGGACGGCACCCTGCCGGGCCTCGACCCGCATGGTCGGCACCGGCACTACGCCATGATGATCGCCACGCTGGCCCGGCTCCACGCGATCGACCCGGAGGCGGCCGGGCTCGCCGATTACGGGAAGCCCGGCAACTACTTCGCCCGGCAGGTCGACCGCTGGACCCGCCAGTACCGCGCCGCCGAGGAGGACCGGCTGGAGGATGTCGAGCGCCTGATCGCGTGGCTGCCCAAGACCGTGCCCGAGCAGCAGGGCACCGCCATCGTCCACGGCGATTACCGCCTCGACAACCTGATCTTCTCGCCCGACGGCGGCGTCAGCGCGGTGCTCGACTGGGAGCTGTCGACGCTCGGCGATCCGCTCGCCGATTTCAGCTACCTGCTGATGCACTGGGCGCTGCCCGCGGACGGCCGCAGTGCGCTCGGCGGGCTCGACCTGCCGGCTTTGGGCATCCCGACCCGGGACGAGGCGGTGGCACTCTACTGCCGGGCCGCCGGACGGGCGGACCTGCCCGAGCTCGACTGGTACTTCGCCTACAACCTGTTCCGGCTGGTCGGCATCCTCCAGGGCGTGGCCGCCCGCGCCAAGGCCGGCAACGCCGCGAGCGAGCACGCCGCCGCCATGGCGGCGCGGGTGCCGACGCTCGCCGCCTCGGCCTGGGCCTTCGCCGAGCGGGCGGGGGCCTGAGATGGATCTCGCCGGCCGCGTCGTCGCCGTCACCGGAGCCGCACGGGGTATCGGCCGGGCGCTCGCCGAGGCCGCGCAGGCGCGGGGCGCCAAAATCGTCGCCCTCGACCGGGACGGCGTCGGGGCGGAGGCCGTCGCCGCCCGGCTCGGCGGCCGGGCCTATCCACTGGACGTGGCGGATGCCGAGGCCGTCGCCGGGACCCTCGCCCGGATCGAGGCCGAGATCGGGCCGATCGCCCTGTATTGCTCGAATGCCGGCATCCTCGAGCGCGATCCCGATCCCGCCCTTGCGACCTCGGCCGATCCGGCGAGCTGGGAACGCGCCTGGTCGGTGAACGTGATGGGCCATGTCCACGCGGCGCGAATCCTGGTCCCGCTCTGGCTCGCCCGGGGCGGGGGCGCGTTCCTCGGCACCGTCTCGGCCGCCGGATTGCTGAGCCAGATCGGCAGCGCCACCTATTCGGCCACCAAGCACGCCGCCCTCGCCTTCCTGGAACACCTCGCCATCGCGCATGCCGCGGACGACATCCGGATCGCCGCCCTGTGCCCGCAGGGCGTCGAGACCGCCATGCTCGGCGCGGCGAGCGCGGCCGCCCGCGACGGCGTGCTCTCGCCCGACTCCGTGGCCGAGGCGGCCTTCAACGGGCTGTCCGCCGGCCGGTTCCTGATCCTGCCGCACCCGCAGGTGGCGGATTACGCCCGCCGCCGGGCCGACGACCCCGAACGCTGGCTCGCCGGCATGGCGCGCCTGCGCCGGTCGATGCTGGCGGAGTCGGAGGTGTGACGATGGCTGGAGGGGCAGATCGGCGGCTGTATGAGGCGCGGATTCCCTTTCCCGCGCGGGCTGGCGGATTCACACAACAGGTTCTGGATGGTGTGCGCCTTGAAAGGAAAGCTCGCTCCGGAGAGGGCACGCGCCCTCCCTCCCCCCTCTGCGGGGGAGGGTGGCCCCCGAAGGGGGTCGGGAGAGGGGAGCGACGGTGCAGAATACGGCTGCGGCCTTCATGCCCGCTCTGCTCAATCCGGAGGCCGGGTTCCCTTCTCCCGACCCCTGCTGACGCAGGGGCCGCCCTCCCCCGCGGAGGGGGGAGGGAGAGGCGCGTGTCTTCGACCGGGCTCTTCTTCCGTCGAAGACGTCCGAGCATCATAGCCCGCGGAATGAGGGCGGTGGGCGCGTGCCGCCCCGTCCGGAGCAGAGCCGGCCCATGTCCCTGTTCGATCTGACCGACAAGGTCGCGCTGATCACCGGCTCGTCCCGGGGCATCGGCCGGGCGATCGCCCTGCGGATGGCCGAGCATGGCGCCCGGGTGGTGATCTCGTCGCGCAAGCGCGCGGCCTGCGACGCGGTGGTGGCCGAGATCGAGGCCGTCCACGGCCCGGGCCGCGCCGTGGCGATCCCGGCGAGCATGTCCGTGAAGGCGGAACTGGAGGATCTGGTCGGTGAGACCGAGGCCCGGCTCGGGCCGGTGGACGTGCTGGTCTGCAACGCCGCCAGCAACCCGTATTACGGGCCGCTGGCCGGCATCTCGGACGCGCAGTTCCGGAAGATCCTGGAGAACAACGTCCTGTCGAACCACTGGCTGATCCAGATGGTCGCCCCCGGCATGGTCGCGCGGCGGGACGGGGCGATCGTGATCGTCTCGTCCATCGGCGCGCTGAAGGGCTCGCCGGTGATC
This sequence comes from Methylobacterium sp. GXF4, assembly GCF_000272495.1. Taxonomy (NCBI): domain Bacteria; kingdom Pseudomonadati; phylum Pseudomonadota; class Alphaproteobacteria; order Hyphomicrobiales; family Methylobacteriaceae; genus Methylobacterium; species Methylobacterium sp. GXF4. The sequence goes on from NZ_AKFK01000050.1 coordinate 191,743, forward strand.
GGCGCCTACAACGTCTCCAAGGCCGCCGACCTCCAGCTCGCGCGCAACTACGCGGTGGAATACGGCCCGGCCAATGTCCGGGTGAACTGCCTGTGCCCGGGGCTGATCCGCACCGATTTCGCCCGGGCCCTGTGGGAGGATCCCGAGATGCTGGCCTCGACCACGGAGGCCGCGCCGCTCCGCCGGATCGGCGAGCCCGACGAGATCGCGGGCGCGGCCGTGTTCCTGGCCTCGCCGGCCGGCCGGTTCGTCACCGGCCAGGCGCTGGTCATCGACGGCGGCGTGACCATCGCGCGATGAGCCCTGATCCCCGCCTCCCCGCCGGCTGGCCGGCCCTCTCCTTCCGCGACGCGGAGGCGCGCCTCACCGCCCCGGGCGCGCCGTTCGCGATCGCCACCGTGCCGATCCGCGGCGTGCCGACCCGGATCTGGACGACCGCGCCGCCGACCCTGCGCGACCTGTTCCGCATCGCCCAGGGGCATGGCGACAAGACCTTCGTGGTCTACCGGGACGAGCGCGTCACCTTCGCGGGCTTCGCCCGCGCCGCGACCGCCCTGGCCCATGCCCTGGTGGCGGCCGGGATCGGCAAGGGCGATCGGGTGGCGATCGCCCTGCGCAACCTGCCGGAATGGCCGGTCTGCTATTACGGCGCCCTGCTGGCCGGGGCGATCGCGACGCCGCTCAACGCCTGGTGGACCGGGCCGGAACTCGCTTACGCGCTCCAACATTCCGGCGCGCGGGTGCTGATCGCCGACGGCGCGCGGTTCGAGCGCATCGCGCCCCACCGGGCCGAATGCCCGGCGCTGGAGCGGATTTTCGTCACGCGGATGGAGCCCGACGACCGGGCGACGCCGCTCTCCGCGGTGATCGGTGCGGTTGCGGATTGGGCCGCCCTGCCCGACCGGTCGCCGCCGGATATCGCCCTTGACCCCGAGGACGACGCGACCCTGTTCTACACCTCGGGCACCACCGGCCGGCCCAAGGGCGCGGTCGGCACCCACCGGGCGGCGGCGACCACGGTGATGGCCTATCCCTATTCCGCCGCGCGCAGCGCCCTGCGCCGGGGCGAGGCGCCGCCGAAGCCCGACCCCTCCGCGCCGCAGCGGGCCTCGCTGCTGGTGATCCCGCTGTTCCACGTCACCGGCTGCCACGCGAGCCTCGGGGCGGCGCTCTATGGCGGCCATCGCCTGGTGATGATGCATCGCTGGGACGCCCTTGAGGCCCTCGACCTGATCGACCGGGAGGGCTGCACCGGCGCCGGCGGCGTGCCGACTATCGCCTGGCAGCTGGCCACCGCCGCCCAAGAGGCCGGCCGGTCGCTGCCGAGCCTCGAATCCGTGACCTATGGCGGCGCCCCGGCGGCGGGCGACCTCGTGCGCGCCCTGGGCGAGGCCTTCCCGAAGGCCGTCCCCGCCACCGGCTGGGGCATGACCGAGACCTCGGCGACCTTCACCCATCACCAGGCCGAGGATTACCGCGCGCATCCCGAATCCTGCGGCCCGCCCCTGCCGGTCTGCGAGGTGCGGATCCTCGATCCGCTCGGGCAGGACTTAGCCCCCGGCAGCATCGGTGAGCTCTGCGTGAAGGGCCCGAACGTGGTCCGCGGCTACTGGAACGACCCGGCGGCCACCGCCGAGGTGCTGGCCGACGGCTGGCTGCGCACGGGTGACCTCGCCCGCGCCGACGACGAGGGGTTCCTGACCATCGTCGACCGGATCAAGGACATGCTGATCCGCGGCGGCGAGAACATCTATTGCTGCGAGGTGGAGAACGCCCTCTACGCGCACCCCGACGTGATAGACGCAGTGGTGCTGTCGATACCCCACCCGACACTTGGCGAGGAGCCCGGCGCGATCGTGACCCTGGCCGAGGGCGCCCAGACCGAGCCCGAGGAGATCCGGGCCTTCGCGGCGCAGCGGCTCGCGGCCTTCAAGGTGCCGGTGCGCGTGGTCGTCTGGGACGGGCTCCTGCCGCGCAACCCGGCGGGCAAGATCCTGCGGGCGCCGCTGCGGGCGGTGTTCGCCGACGGCTCGACGCCCGGTCTTTGACTTCGGCGGCGGGCGCTCCGGCTCAGAACGGCTCGCCCTCGTCGTCCGGTCGGTAGACCCGCAGCGACCGGCCGTCCGGGAATTCCACGGTGCGGCGACGCACGACCAGGTAGCCCGCGGCCTCCGCGGCGCGCAGGCGCTCCAGCCGCTCGTCGGCATAGCCCGGGCCGTAATTGTAGGCCCGGTAGCGCGGATAGCCGTCCGGCGGCGGTGGGGGCGGCGGCGCGACCGCGACCATCCTGGGCGGGCGAACGATCCGCGCGGGGGCTGCGGCGACGCGCGGCCGGTGCGGGGTCGCGGCCACCCGCTTGGCTGCCGGGGCGGGATGGTGCGTCACGACGCGTTTCGGGGCAGGCCGGGCGGCGACCGCCTTGCGGGATGGGGCCGCGGCGGCCGGGGTCGAGGCGGCAGGGGGCGATGCGGGCGACGCGGCTTTCGGCGTCTCGGCCGGGCTCGCGGCCGGAATCAGCTTGCGGGCCGGCGGGTCGGTCCAGCCGGAGGCCGGCTCGGCCGAGGCGCCGGTCACGCCCAGCGTGAGGGACAGGATGAGGGCGGCGAGACTCGTTCGTGCACCGTACGGCATGGTGCCCTCCTGAGATCGCGGGACTTCGGATCGGTCCGCGGGCGGCGCGACAATAGAGCGAACCGTCACGGAGGGGAATTCCGACGCTCCCGTCTGGCGATGATACCCCAGGACAATTTTAGATTGGTGAATCGGTTTGGATTCGCGTGAACGACCCTTGCCGCGCCGCCGAGGATCCCCGATCATGCGTCCGATACTCTCGGCGAGACGGTTGGCGGGACCCTGCGACGGCGGGATCTGCAATCCTCGCGGAACCCCGCCGTCGCCGCCGCGGTTGCACCGCCATGTCCACAACCGCTGATGCATCCTCCGGCCCGTCACCCGGCCTGCGGGTGTGCGTCGATCTCAATCTCTGCCAGGCCTATGCCCAGTGCTGCTACGCGGCGCCGCGCTCCTTCCGCATCGAGGGACACGAGGCCCTGATCTACGATCCCGCCCCGGCCGCCCGGGACCGGGCCGATATCGAGCGGGCGCGCGTCGCCTGCCCAGTCCAGGCGATCCGGGTCGAGGATCCGGAGCGGGGCGCCTGAGATGGCGTCGGGATCGACTGCCGAGCGCGTGATCGTGGCGGGTGCGGGCCTCGCGGCCCTGCGCGGCGCCGAGGCGATGCGGGAGGCCGGGTTCTCCGGCCCGCTGACCATCGTCGGCGACGAGCCGTACCGGCCCTACGACCGACCGCCGCTCTCGAAGCACGTCCTCACCGGGGAGACCCCGGCGGATGCCACCACGCTGCCGAGCAGCCTCGGCGCGGATGTGGCGTGGATCCTGGGCAGCGCCGCGACGCGCCTCGACCGCGCCGCCCGCACCCTGCACCTCGCCGACGGGCGCGCCTTGCCCTACGATCGGCTGCTGATCGCCACCGGCACCCGCGCCAGGCCCTGGCCGAACCCGCATGAGGGGCGGCTGTCCGGCGTTTTCACCCTGCGCGGGCGGGACGACGCCGCGGCTCTGCGGGCCGCCCTGGCGGCTCGGCCCCGGCGGGTCCTGGTGATCGGCGGCGGCTTCATCGGTTGCGAGGTCGCCAGCCTGTGCCGGCAGCTCGGGCTGCGGGCGACCCTGGTCGAATCCGGTCCGACGCTGCTGTCGCGCGTCCTCGGCAGCGCGGTGGGCGGCTTCATCGGGGCGATCCACGAAGGCCGGGGCGTCGACCTGCGCTGCGGCAGCGAGGTCGAGTGGCTTGAGGGCGAGGACGGCCGGTTGGTGCGCGCCCACCTGACCGACGGCACCCGCATCGAAGCCGATGTCGCGGTGATCGCCCTCGGGGCCCTCCGCAACACCGAATGGCTCGACGGGTCCGGCCTCTCGGCCGATCCGGGCGGCGTCGATTGCGACGCGGCGGGCTACGTCCTCGACCGCGACGGGCAGCCCGATCTCCGTATCGCCGCGGCCGGCGACGTGGCCCGCTTCCCCCATCCGCTCTATGGCGGCCGGCGCGCCGCGCTGGAGCATTGGAGCCACGCCGTCGCGCAGGGAATCCATGCCGGGCGGCTGCTGGCCGGGGTGAAGCCCGAGGTTCCCTACGGCGCGTTGCCGACCTTCTGGTCGACGCAGGGCGACGTCGTCGTCAAATCCGCCGGGCTGACCACGGGGGCGGATGCCGTGGCCTTCACGCAGGGCGAGCCCGGCTCGGGCCGCTTCGTGGCCGTCTATGGCCGCGAGGGCCGCTGCGTCGCCGCGGTGTCGGTCGACAGCGCCCGCTGGCTTCCGGCCCATGCCGAACTGGTCGCCACCGCCGCGCCGTTCCCGCCCCACGGGGCGGCGGCCGATCGCCCGGCGCGGGGGATCACGATCCTCGCCCCGGGTTTCGCCTGACACGCCCGGCGTCTCGCCCCGGTTTCGGGACGCAGCCGCCAGGGTCTCGATCTGAAGCGCCGCAGCACGGATGCCGCATGCCCGACGCCACCCTCCTCGACCAGGTCAAGGATTTCGCCAACCGTGCGAACCCCTATCCAGTCTACGCCAAGCTGCGGCAGAACCCGGTCTCGCGCCAGGATGACGGGACCGAATCCGGGACCTGGGTGGCCTCCACGCACGGCACCATCGCGAACCTGCTGCAGGATCCGCGGGTCAGTTCCGAGACGCTGCCCCCGGCCGACCGTCCGCGCACCGGTAACCCGCTGACGGACCTGATCGTCAAGCCGCTCAAGGATTGGATGATGGACCGGCACCGGGTCTTCATCTTCCGCGATCCGCCGGACCACGATGTCCTGCGGGCCTCCGTGATGCACCAGTTCTCCCGCGAGCGCGTGCAGGCGATGCGGGTGCGCTCGGAACGGCTGGTGGCCGAGCTGCTCGACGAGAAGCGCGACGCCCGGGAGATCGACGCGGTCGACGACCTCGCCTACCCGCTGCCCGTGACGGTGATCTGCGAGCTGTTCGGCGTGCCCCGGGAGGACGAGCCGAAATTCCACGGCTGGGCGACGCAGCTCGCCACGGCGCTCGAGCCCGACAGCCTGTCCGACACCGAGATCCGCGCCGAGAACAGCCGGACCTTCGACGCGATCGGCGGCTACATGGCCGACCTGATCAAGGAGAAGCGCCGCCACCCGCAGGACGACATGCTCTCCGGGCTCGCCAACGAGGCGACGCCGGCGGGCGTGAAGATGGGCGATTACGACCTGATCGCGACCTCGATCCTGATGCTGGTGGCGGGTCACGAGACCACCGTGAACCTGATCACCAACGGGCTGCTCACGCTGCTGCGCCATCCCGACGAGCTGGAGCGCCTGCGCCAAGATCCCGGCCGCGCGCCGCGGCTGATCGAGGAACTCCTGCGCTACGAGCCGCCGGTGCAGTTCCGGACCCGCAAGACCCTGTCCGCCATCGACATCGCCGGCGTCACGATCCCCGAGGGCGCCGACCTCGTCCTGCTGCTGGCCTCCGGCAACCGCGACGCGGCCGTCTTTCCGGATCCCGACCGCTTCGACCCGGACCGCGCCGGCATCCGCCATCTCGGCTTCGGCGGCAGCCTGCATTACTGCGTCGGCGCCCCGCTCGCCCGGTTCGAGGCCGAGGCGGCGCTCACCGCTCTCGCGAAGCGCCTCAAGGCCCCCCGGCTGGTCGAGGACCCACCGCCCTACCGGCCCGGCGCCGCCCTGCGCGGCCCCGAGCATCTGCGGGTGGCGATCGACGGGATTCTTTGATTTTTTTTGACGCGGGTCCCCTCGCCCCGCTTGCGGGGAGAGGCCCGCACGGACGTCGTCGTCCGTGCAGGAAGCGCAGGCGAAGCCGAAGCGGTGGTGAGGGGGCGATTCCGGAAGAGCTTCCTTCGGAATCACCCCCTCACCTTCGGCTGCCGCCTCGCCGCGCCGACGACGAGGTCGTCGCGGCCCTCTCCCCGCAAGCGGGGCGAGGGGAGCACCATCTCAACGCGCCGGAGGTAATGCTTAGGCTAGCGTCCCTCAGGCGGCTTTCACCGCCGCGAGGAAGGTGGTCACCTCCTGGCCGAGGCCCGAGGCGTAGCGCGCCAGATCCTGGGCGGCGCTGAGCACCTGGCCTGCCGCCGCGCCGGTCTCGCCGGCGGCTTGGAGCACGTCGGCGATGTCGGCGCTGACCGCCTGGGTCCCCTGTGCCGCCTCGGTGACGTTCCGGACGATCTCGCTCGTGGCCGCGCCCTGCTCCTCCATGGCCGCGGCCACGCTCAGGGCCACCGTGCGCATCGTGTCGATCGTGCCGCCGATGGTGCGGATCGACTCGACCGCGTGGCGGGTCTCGCTCTGGATCGCGGCGATCTGGCCGGCGATCGTGTCGGTGGCCTTGGCGGTCTGGGCCGCCAGGGCCTTCACCTCACCGGCCACCACGGCAAACCCCTTGCCGGCCTCGCCGGCCCGGGCGGCCTCGATGGTGGCGTTGAGGGCCAGCAGGTTGGTCTGCCCGGCGATCCCGGCGATCAGGCCCATCACCTCGCTGATCTGGTCCGTCCCGCGGGACAGGACCTGCATCAGCTCGTTGGTGCGCGCCGCGTCGAGGCTGGCCTTGTCGGCCATGGTGGAGGATTGCGCCACGCGGGCAGCGATCTCCTGGATCGAGGCGGACATCTCCTCGCTGGCGGCCGCCACGGTCTGGACGTTGGCCGAGGTCTGCTCGGAGGTGGCGGCGACCCGCCCGGACTGGTCGGTGGTCCGCAGGGCGGTGCGCGTCATCTCCCGGGCGGTGGATTCCATCTCCACGGCGGCCGAGGACAGGCTCTGCGTCAGGGCGCCGACATGCGCGTCGAACCGCGTGGTCAGTTCGTCCAGCGCCTGGGCCCGGCGCATCTTGGCGGCGTTCTCGACGGCGGCGGCGGCCTCGGCCTCCTGCTTGGCGATGAGCGCCTCCTTGAAGACCTGCACCGCCCGCGCCATCGCGCCGACCTCGTCACCGCGCGCCTGATCCGCCACCGGCACCGCGAGGTCGCCGCCGGCGAGCCCCCGCATCGCCGCGGTCAGGCGCACGATCGGCCGCGACAGGCCGTTGCCGATGAGCAGGAGCAGGGCCAGAACCGGGATCACGAGGCCCGCGGACCACAGGGCGTTCGCGATGGCGCGGCTGCGCACGGCGGCGTGGACGTCGTCCCGGTAGAGGCCGGCGGACAGGATCCAGCCCCACGGCTTGAACAGCTGCACGCTCACGACCTTCTCGACCGGCTCGGTCCCGCCCGCGCGCGGCTTCATGTAGCTGACGAAACCGGAGCCCTCGCGCTTGGCCACCTCGACCATCTCGGCGAAGTAGCGCTTGCCGCCCGGCATATCGGTCTGGTCCAGGACCACCTTGCCGACATTCTTGGCGTTGAACGCGTTGGCGATCAGGCGCCCATCGGTGTCGAGGACGAAGAAGTAATCGGCATTGCCGAAGCGCAGCGCGCTGACGGCATCGAGGGCGGCCTTCTGGGCCTGATCGAGCGGCATCCGGCCGGCGGTGGCCAGCGCCGCGTAATGGCCGATCAGGCTCTGCGCGACGTCGCCGAGATTCTTGGTCATCAGCGCGCGATCCTCGAGCGCCGAGGATCGGGTGTCCATGTAGTTCAGGCCGCTGAGGGCGCCGACGGCGGCCAGCACCAGCGCCATCACGGCCGCCAGCTTGTGGCGCAGCGTGACGTTCGAGAGGCTCCACCGGGGCGCAGGATTGCCCTCGGGCGAGCGGTGAGTCTGCGAGCGTGTCATCGGGGCACCGGGAACGGGACGGGCGAAAACCGTCGGGAGTTCTCAGCGCCGGGGTCGACACCGCACGGGCGGCCCCGACCCTCGGCGCTGTTCCGGGGCGAAGGTTTGACACGCGATTGGTAAATATTAGGTCCACGCCGGGTGCTGGCGGCGTATTTTGATCGTTTTGAAGTAAGAAAAAATCTATTCTTGTCTATTCAGTGCGGGTACCGCCAGACAATCGTTCGTTCGTAGAGGTTTTCAAGCAAAAAATACAAAATACGTCGCTGTAAGTCTGGCGCCGTCGGCCGGGGTCGGCGCCCTAGCCATCGATCTGGTAGTGGATCGGCTTGAAGCTGCCGTTGTTCGATTGCAGCGCCGAGCAGGCGGTCAGTCCGATGATCAGATCGGTCTCGGCGATGAACACGATCCGGTCGCCGGCCCGGCTCAGCGGCGGCTCGACCGTGAGCGCTCCGGTCGTCCCGTCGATCGGCACGTTCATGAAGCAGTTGAACGCCACCGGGATCGCGTCCGGCGCGATTCCGTAGGGGGCCAGCGCAGCGGCGAGGTTGCCGAAGCATCCGCGATGCGGGTCGGTATCGCCGTAGATGATCCGGAACGTGTCGGCCGAGCACGGCGTCAGCAGGAAATCGTGTCGTCCGACCGTGTCCTCGACGATGCGCAGCAGCACGTTCGAGCGGTTGGAATAGAGCGGATCGCCCGTCGTCAGGTAGATCCGGCTGGCATAATCCAGGGTCCGCCCGGAGGAGATCACCTCGCCCGTGTCGTGGCGGTTGTAGGCGACGAGATCGGCCACCTGCTCGCCCCGCGGGTCGATCACCGTGAGGCGCTGGCCCCGGTCCAGGGTGAAGGCGACGCCTGAGCGCGGCTCGATCTGCTGCACGTCCGCCCGGTCCATGATGTCTCCGCTTCCGCTTTCGTCCGGCCGGAAACGCGGCAGACGCCGCCGCGATCCAGGCCCATGCGCGACGCCTCAGCCGCCGTTGGGCGGGACGAGGCTGTCGAGCGGCAAGGCCAGCGGATGCCAATCGTCGGTGGCCGGCGCGGCAGGGGCCGCGGGCCGGCCCTGCATCGGGCAGCGCCAATCGGCATCGACCACGCGGCCGCTATACTGGCGCGCCTCCGACGTCTCGCCGTGCCGCGCCAGCATCGGGTTGAGGCTGCCGGCCAGGGCCTCGTCACGTTCCAGGATCGAGGCACGCAGCTTCTCGTAGCGGCCCTCGGCGCGCAGACGCTCGAACTGAGCGTGGAGATTGAACACCAAGACCGGCGAGGAGAATTGCCGGGCCGGACGGCTCGCATTCGGGTGCAGCCCGACCACGAAGAACGCCTCGCCGCCGAAGCTCAGGGAGAAATGCGGGTTGTCCGGATCATCCGCCACGCGCGCGTCGTGGGGCTGCCCGAGCCAGGCATCCTTGTCGGTCAGGGATTGCGCCCGCGCCCAGAGGTTCTGCTCGAACGCCTCCTCCGAGAGGTCGCCGGGTCCCTCGAACACCACGGCGAAGCTTTGGAACAGGTCGGGCGCCTCCCGATAGCGCGCCACGAAGGCGAGCAGCGCCGGGTAGATGCGCATGTCGTCCCAGCCCGAGGTGATGTCCCGGGCCACGACGATCTTCATGCGCCCGCGCGAGAGCGCCGACTTGGCGCCGACGCAGGGAAAGGGCGGGTTCCGGATGAACTCGCGAAAGGCCTGGGCACGGGGATGCTCTTGGTCGTCGCGCGGCAGCTGCATGCGGTCCATGGCTCAAGGTCTGCGCAGGTATGCCCTGGGAAAGGCAACCGCTGTTCGGGACTCGGGCAACCCCAGCGACAGGATGCCGTTCCCGCCTGCGACAGGTCGTCCGGGGAGAAGGTGAATCAAGCGCCGTCGCGGGAAGAATCTGACAGCCCGGCGAAAGATCTGCTGCAATGTTCAGCGGGCGGACAAACATAGATTAAGACGGGATAGACTCGGCTCGCGCGGCCGCGAAGCCTGCATTACCCGCGTCGCGACTTCGCGGACCCGATCCCCGGCGCAATCCAGCTCAACGAGGTCGGCGGGATTCGGCACGCTGCCGCGCCGCCGCAGCCCCGAACGCCTCGAACAGCGCGCGGTTGATCAAGTTCGTCGTGGGATCGTGCTCGGCATGCCACTGCACGCCCAGGGCGAAGCCGGGCGCATCGGCGATGCGGATCGCCTCGATCGTGTCGTCCTCGGCGATCCCCTCGACCACGACGCGGGCACCCGGTTCCAGGATGCCCTGGCCGTGCAGGGAGTTCACCCGGATCGTTGCGCGGCCGAGCAGCCGCGCGAAGGCGCCGCCCGGAACCAGGCGGACCTCGTGGCGGTCGGCGAAGACCACCTCCAGATCCGGATGGATCTCGCCGTTCTCGAGCCGCGGCATCCGATGGTTGAGCCGCCCGGGCAAGTCGCGGATCTCGGGATGCAGGGTGCCGCCGAAGGCGACGTTGATCTCCTGGAACCCGCGGCAGATCCCGAACAGCGGCACGCCGCGCGCCACGCAGGCCTCGATCAGCGGCAAGGCCACCGCGTCGCGGGCCTCGTCGTAGGGCTCATGCGCGGGGTGGGGCGCCGCCTGGAAGCGGGTCGGGTGGACGTTGGCGCGGCCCCCGGTGAGCAGCACGCCATCCACCGTGGCGAGCAGGTCGCCGAGATCGGTGACCGCCGGGCTGCCCGCGAACATCAGCGGCAGGGCACCGGCCACCTCGGCCACCGCCCGCAGGTTGTTCTCGCCGACGATCTGGGCCGTGAACCGGTTGTCGAGCAGGCGTGTGTTTCCGATGACGCCGATCACGGGTCTCGCCATCGTCACGGCCACTCCTCGTCGCGGCTTCGCCGCCAATCCCACAGCTTGCGGTTGGCTCTACGACCCAGGCAAGGGCGGCGCCAGCCCCGCGGAACCGGCGGCGGCCGCATCAGGCTCCGAGAACGCCCATCGCCCTTGCCTCGTCGAGGAGCACCTCGGCGACGCGCTCCGGCGCCTCTTCGTGCGCGAGATGGCCGAGCCCGCGGATCAGGGCGACGCGGGCGTCGGGCAGGCGGTCACGGACCGTGAAGGCGGTGTCGGGCAGGATCGCCCGGTCGTCGCTGCCGACGATCAGCAGGGTCCGGGTCGTCAAATCCGGCAAGGCCCGGTGCAGCCCGGCGAGGTCCCAGTTCGCCATCATGCCGAGCGCCCCACGGACGTGGCCGGCCCGGGCGAAGAGCCGCCGGTAGAGATCGACGCCCTGCGGATCGAGCCGCGAGCCGGTCCCCTCGATCAGCCGCTTGGCCGCCGACCGATCGGCCGTCCAGGCGAAAATCTTCGGCGTGAACGGGTTGAGGAACAGCAGCCGGGCCATGCCGGGAAACAGCAGGCTCGCCGCCCCCGGCAGCGGCGCGAGCGCGCCGTTGAGGGCGGCGAGCAGACGCGGCGCGATCGCGCCGTCCAGGCACATCCGCGCCAGCACGGCCGCCCCGGCCGAGTGGCCCGCCACCACGACGGGCGGGCGTCCGAGCGCCGCCACGAGGCCCGCCACCGCCCGCGCCATGCCGGGCAGCGACAGGTCGGCATCCGGCAGGGGATCGGTGAAGCCGTGGCCCGGCAGGTCCGGGGCGATCACGTGGAAATCCTGGGCCAGGAGCGGCGCCAATCCGCGCCAGGAATGCGTGGCCGCCCCGGTCCCGTGCAGGAGCAGCAGCGCCGGCGCCTCGGGCCGGCCGAATTCCTGGACGTGCCAGCGCAGGCCCGCCGCCTCGACGAAGCGGCTCGCCTCCCGGTGCGGCCAATCCCGGCCCTCGACCGCCCAGTCGGGCCGATCCGCGTCGCGCACGCTCAGCACCACCCGATATCCCGCGTTGCACCAAGCTTGAGCGCAGACCGCGCCGATGCGCTATCGTGCTGGGTTGGAAGTATTTCGTAAGACATTGAGATTGCATGCGGAAACCGCATGCCACCGCTGCCGGAAACCCGATTGCTGCGACGCAGCAAAGACGGCATCACGGTGGCGCTCCCAGGCACCGCACATCTCCTACCGACGGAACCGGCCATGATCGTCTTCACCTCCTCGACCCATCACATCGCTGCCTCGACCTCCGGCCGCTGGAGCTTCCGTACCCTGTTCCGCGACATGCTGAACGCCTGGATGTCCCACAACCAGCGCGTCGCCGATCTCGGCGTCGGCATCCATCTCTGATCCGAGCCTCGACCGGGGCCGGCCCGGTCCGGCCCGCGAGGACGCTCAGAGCGCGGCCCGCACCGCCGCGCTGAGCAGCCCGGCATCGGCACGGGGTAGCACAAGGTAGCGGGCAGCCATCGCGTCTGCGACCGCGCGTGCGCCTTCGCCACGGGCACCGGTATCGATCACCAGGGCGGGCAACCCGGCCGCGCGCAGCGCGCGGGCCGCCTGCAGGGCCTCCGCGCCGGCCTTGGCCCGGCCGCCCTCCCCCGAGCGCGCGACGTTGGCGCGCCCATCGGTCAGCAGCACGATGACCGGCCGGCTGCCGCTCCGGCGCACGCCGAGGGCGACCGTGAGCGCCGCGTCGATCCCCGCAGCCAGCGGCGTCCCACCCCCGCCCGGCAGGCCCGAGAGGCCGCGCTTCGCCCGGGTGAGCGAGCGGGTCGGCGGCAGGACCAGCTCCGCGCCGGCGCCGCGGAACGCCACCAGGGCCACCCGGTCGCGCCGGACATAGGCCTCGGCCAGCAGCAACTCGACGGCGCCCTTGGCCTCCGCCAGACGCTCCAGCGCGGCCGAGCCCGAGGCGTCCACGCAGAACACCGTCGTGGTCTCGGTCCGCTGCCGCAGGATCCGGATCCGCAGATCGTCCCGCCGGACCAGGATCGGGCGGGTATCTCCTTCCCCACGCCGTAAGGCCTGCCATGGCGCCGCCGCCCGCAGGGTCGCCAGCAGGTCGAGGCGCCCGCAGCGTGGATCACCCCGCCGGCTGCCGATCGGCCGCCCTTTACGCGCCGCCGCCGGCTGGCCGACCCGTCCGGCCTTCGCGGTCGAGAGGCGCACGCCGCCCGCCAGCAGCTGATCCAGAAGGTTCGGCGGGATCGCCGCGCGCACCGCCTCCAGCACGCGATCCTCGGCCGCGTCAGTTGGCACTGGATCCGCCGCGTCCTCCGCGGCGTGATTCTCCGCGGGCGGCGGGGGCGCAGCCGCGTCCTCCGGCATCGCCGCCTCCGGTCCGGGCAGGCGCGTGGCGCGCGGGGCCAGGACCAGGCGGGCCGCCGCAGTGATCGCGTCCGGGCCGATCGGCTCCCCCGCGGCGAGCGCCCGCGCCACCCGGGCTGCCAGGACCGGGCCGCGCAGGGAAGCGACGCCGAAGGCGTCCGCCAGCCGGCACAGCGTGCCGAGCGGGTCGTCCTCCGGGGCGGGCGGAGCTTCGAGACGGGGCGCCGCTGCGTCGCAATCCGCGATCCCGAGGCCGCTCAGATCGATGCGGAAGGCCAGCCGGTCGGCCAGGGCGTCGGCCACTCTCTCGTCCCCCTCACCCTCGTCGAGCAGGATGAGGCCGAAGCGCGCCGGGTGCTCCGACGCGGTGCCGGTGTCGAGGGCGCCGGCCACGCGGGCCGCGATGCCGGGGGGCAGCCGCTCGGCCATGGGTACGACGATCAGCCCGCCATCGGCCTGTGCCAGCAATCCCGCCCGCGCCACCGGCCGGCCGGCCGCCAGGGTCGCGGCGAGGTCGAGGCCGCCGAGCAGGCTGTCGTCGCCGATCCCCGGCGGCAGCCGGCGCCAGGGCGTCTCCGGGGGAAGCTGCGCCCGCACAGCATCGAGCCAGCGCTCGCGCACCGGCCCAGGCGCCGCCCGCACAACCGCGCCGCCGAAGCCGTGCGGGTCGGTGGCGAGGAGGCGGGCGGCGCGCAGGGCGTCGGGCCAGATGTTTTGGGACGCTTCCGCCTTCCCTCCCCCCTCTGCGGGGGAGGGTGGCCCTCGCGTCAGCGAGGGTCGGGAGAGGGGCGGCGCGACGGCAGCGGGTTTCGCACCCGACGCGCCTCGTCCGGACGTGGCGCTCCCCTCTCCCCCCCTGCTGCGCAGGGTACCCTCCCCCGCAGAGGGGGGAGGGAGCGGTTGCGCAGGCCCCGTCACGAAAACACCTCCGCCAGCGCCCGCTCGACCCGGGCGGTCGAGCCGGATTCATCGAGCGGGTTGCGGCGCAGGCGGTGGCGCAGGGCGGCCGGGGCGACCCGGCGGATATGGTCGTCCGTGACCGACTCGGCGCCGTCGAGGGCTGCCAGCGCCCGTGCGGTGCGCATCAGGGTCAGCTCGCCGCGCAGGCCGTCGGTGCCGAGCGTCAGGCAGAGCTGCGCCGCGCGCTCCAGCGCCGAATCCGGCACCGCCAGATGCGGCAGGCGTTCCCGGGCCAGCAGGATCTTCTTTCGGATCGCCGCCTCGTCGCCCGCCCGGGCGGCGCAGAACCCTTCGGGGTCGCGCTCGTAGGCGTCGCGGGCGCGCACCACCGCGATGCGGGTGGCGATGTCCTGCGGGGTCGCGACCTCGCAGGACAGCCCGAACCGATCGAGCAGCTGCGGGCGCAGCTCGCCCTCCTCCGGGTTGCCGGAGCCGACCAGGACGAACTTGGCGGGGTGGCGCAGGGAGAGCCCCTCGCGCTCGACGGTGTTGACCCCGGAGGCCGCGACATCGAGCAGGAGATCCACGAGGTGGTCCTCCAGCAGGTTCACCTCGTCGATATACAGGAAGCCGCGATTGGCCCGGGCGAGCAGCCCCGGCTCGAACGCCTTCACGCCGGCGCCCAGCGCCCGCTCGAGGTCCAGCGTTCCGACCACTCGGTCCTCGGTGGCGCCGAGCGGCAGGTCCACCACCGGCACCGGCTTCTTTTCGGACTTTCGCCGCGCGCCCGGCAGGCTCGCGCAGTGCGGGCAGCTCTCCGCCGGGCTGTCGGGATCGCAATTGTACGGGCAGCCGGCCACCGCCCGCATCGGCGGCAGCAGGGCGGCCAGCGCCCGGATCGCCGTGGATTTCCCCGTGCCGCGGTCACCGAACACCAGCACGCCGCCGATGGACGGATCCACCGCGGCGATCAGCAGCGCCTGGCGCATCTCGTCCTGCGCGACGATGGCCGAGAAGGGGAAGGTTGGCACGCGCTGACCCGATGCTGGGAGGGGGCATCCGATCCACCCTCCTCATCCTGAGGCTCGCTACTACGCGGGCACCTCAGGATGCGGGAGCGGGTGGGAGAAGGGAACCCCTACTCCGCCGCCTTCTGCCGGAGCCCGATCCGCGCCCAGATCGTGGAGAGCGCCCCGACCAGATGGGCGATGTCGGCATCCGTGTGCAGCGGCGAGGGGGTGATCCGCAGGCGCTCGGTGCCGCGGGCGACCGTGGGGTAGTTGATCGGCTGCACGTAGATGCCGAACTCGTCGAGCAGGGTGTCGGAGATCGCCTTGCACAGCACCGGATCACAGACCATCACCGGCACGATGTGGCTGTCGTTGGGCAGGACCGGGATGTCGGCGGCCTCCAGGGCGGTCCGGACCTTGGCGCAGCGCTCCTGATGGCGCGCCCGCTCGGTGCCGCTGGCCTTGAGATGGCGGATCGAGGCCGCGGCGCCCGCCGCCACCGCGGGGGGCAGCGAGGTGGTGAAGATGAAGCCGGAGGCGAAGCTGCGCACGAAGTCGCACAGCTTCTCCGAGGCGGTGATGTAGCCGCCGTGCACGCCGATCGCCTTACCCAGCGTCCCCTCGATCACGTCGAGGCGGTGGGCGACGCCGTCGCGCTGCGCGATGCCGCCGCCGCGGGCGCCGTAGAGGCCGACCGCGTGGACCTCGTCGAGATAGGTGAGCGCCCCATGGGCCTCGGCCACGTCGCAGATTTCTTCGATGGGGGCGATGTCGCCGTCCATCGAGTACACGGATTCGAACGCGACGAGTTTCGGCCGGGCCGGATCCACCAGAGCGAGCTTCCGGTTCAGATCCTCCGGGTCGTTGTGACGAAAAATGTGGCGCTCGGCCCGGGAGAACCGGATGCCCTCGATCATCGAGGCGTGGTTCTCGGAATCGGAGAAGACCGCGCAGTTCGGCAGGCGCGAGGCCAGGGTCCCGAGCGCCGCCCAGTTCGACACGTAGCCGGAGGTGAACAGCAGGGCCGCCTCCTTGCCGTGGAGGTCGGCGAGCTCCTGCTCCAGCAGCACGTGGTAGTGGTTGGTGCCGGAGATGTTGCGGGTGCCCCCGGCCCCGGCGCCGCAGCGGTCGATCGCCTCGTGCATCGCACCCGTCACCGCGGGGTGCTGGCCCATGCCGAGATAATCGTTGGAGCACCAGACCGTGACCGGGCGCGTGCCCGCCGGGTGGTGGTGCGTGGCGTGCGGGAAGTTGCCGGCGTGGCGCTCGAGGTCGGTGAAGACTCGGTAGCGGCCCTCGCGGTGGAGTCCGGCGATCTCGGCTCCGAAGAAGGTCTCGTAGTCCATGTCGCCTCTCCCCGATTGATTCGCGGGTTGCTCCCGCCTGTGAGGTCGGGTTTCGCACGAGACCAGTTCCAAATTGGTGCGCGCGCGAAATCCTTTCGTGATGGCCGGGTCTACCCGTTGTCTCCCGGCCGTGCCGCGCCGTCCGGATTGCGTGCCGGCAGGCTCCAGCGCCACAGCTCGGCCGAGGGCAGCGGCAGCATCAGGAACCAGTGTTCGAGCGTCGCCAGAGCCATCAGGGTCGCCAGGACGGTGAAGCCGACCAGCTCGTGCGCCAGCAGATCCGGGCCGAGGGCCGCCCGCCCGAGCAGGCCCGCCGCGACGGTCCCGAGGCTCACCGAGACCGGGAACAGCAGGTTCATCGGCTTGCGGGACAGGTAGCAGGCCAGGTAGCCGAGATGGTCCGGCAGGAACTCCGCGTGCAGGTTGCGCACCCCGAGGAACAGGTTGAGCCGCGCCGACAGGTTCATCACCACGAGCGCGCCGTAGGTCCAGAGGGCGATGGTGTTGGCCCCGCCCCAGACCAGGGCCAGGATCGCCAGGCCGCCGACCACGATGGCGAATTCGTGCCAGAGACTGGTGGCGAGCGCCGCCAGGAACCGGTCGAGCCCGCGCAGGCCCGGCGCGCAGGCGGCCGGCTTCGGGCCCGACAGGAAGCCCATGTAGTAGCTCATCTCCTGCCAGCCCCAGACCGCCAGGGCCGCCGTGAACGCCGTGTAGGCCCCCGCCGCGCTGGTATCCTGCGCGCTCAAGCGGATCGCCACCAGGGCGCCGGCGAGCAGCAGGGTCGCGCCGGCCATGCTCCACGGATGCGTGCGCCGCGGGGCGTGGTCGAGCAGCAGGATCAGCCCGGTGGAGAACCACCAGAGCACCAGGGCGTAGGCGACCGGGACGGCGTAGGTCGCCATCCTACCAGACCGGCTGGAGGCGGATATCGGCCGGCAGGGCGTTCGCCTTGACCGGCAGGAGGTAAAGCCGGACGAAGGTTGCGGCCGCGCGCAGCACCTGGGCGCCGTGCTTGAGCTTGCCCAGGACGCCGCCCCGGGCCCGGGCCTCGGCGATCGCCCGGGAGCAGGCGAGCAGCCTGTCGAGCCCGGCCCGGAACTTCGGGTTGTCGAGGTCGAGTTCCAGCGGGAAGGTCTGCCGCGAGATTTCCGAGGTGATGCGGAACACCTTGTAATCGTAGTCGGTCGGGTCGACCCCGAGCGCCGCGTGGAAGGCCGGGCGGTGATGGTCGCGCACATACATCGTGGCGAAGACCGCCAGGAGGAAGAACCGGATCCAGTAGCGGTTCACGCCGCTCGTCAGCTTCGGGTTGGCGCGCATCAGCAGCGCGAAGGCCTCGCCGTGGCGGAACTCGTCGTTGCACCACAGCTCGAACCACTTGAAGATCGGGTGGATGCGCCGCTCCGGGTGCCTCTCCAGCTCGCGGAAGATGGTGATGTAGCGGGCGTAGCCGATCTTCTCCGACAGGTACGTCGCGTAGAAGATGAATTTCGGCCGGAAGAACGTGTATTTCTTGGACTTGGTCAGGAAGCCGAGATCTACCCCGATGCCGAAATCCTTCAGCGTATCGTTGATGAAGCCGGCATGGCGCGCCTCGTCGCGGCTCATGAAGCCGAACAGCTCCTTGATGTCCTTGTTCTTCGCGCGCTTGCGCATCTCGGCATAGAGCACGCAGCCGGAGAACTCGGCGGTGATCGACGACACCAGGAAATCCAGGAACTCCTTCCGCAGCTCGGGCTCCATCTGCGACAGGTCGCAGTCGAAATCGGCGTTGCGAGTGAAGTGGCGCTTGTTCGGGTCGGCGCGCAGCTCGGCGATGAGCAGGTCCCAGTCCCGGCGCACCGGCTCGACGTCGGTGCGGTCGAGCTCGTCGAAATCGGTGGTGTAGAAGCGCGGGCTCAGGAACGTCGTTTCCTGGGCGGCCTTGGTCGATTCGTTGACCGGCGTTTTCGGGACCGGCTGGCCGGAGAGCGGCGGGACAGGAGCGTTCACAGCTTCCTCCTCTCGGAAAAACTGACCTCGTAGAGCTCGGTCAGTTCGAGATGGGCGACGAGCTTCGTCCAGGCACGCTCCAGCAGGCCGGCCCGGGTGACGGTGGCGGTGCGGCGGACGGTAAGCCGCTCGCCGTAGGGCACGGAGGTCGGGGCGTCGTGGACCTGAACCGCGTCGCCGGGCTCGATCTCGAAGCCGGAATCCAGGGTGACGTGCGCGTGCAGGCTCTCGGGCGTCTGCTCGATCTCGATCGTGCAGGGCACGGTGACGGTGCGGCGTGCGAACAGGCCCATCAGCGCGTCTCCGGGCCGGCGGCGGCGAGCAGCCGGGCGAAGGCGCCGGCATTGGTCGGGCCGAAGGCTTCGAGCGGCACCCGGCGGCCGGTGGCGTCGTCGGCGAGCGACAGGCGGCCGTCATCGTAGCGGGTCAGGCTGAACGGCTGTTCCGGGCCGAGGCCGTCGCGCTGGCGGGCCTGGGCGAGGCCCCGCAGGGTCCCGCGCAGGAAACCGTCCTCGCCGGGGCGGATCCAGGCGACGATCTGCCGGTCGGCGGCGTTGCGCAGGGCGATGGAGCCGTCGACCTGGTCCTCGGCGCGGAATTCGAGCCGCGTGACCGGCTTGGCCGCCGGCAGGGCGATCATGCCGATGCCCTCGCTGCGCCCGATCAGGACGGCCAGCATGGCGAAGCCCATCAGCGCCCCGGCGCCGATCATCAGCAGGGCCGGTGCCGGTCCTGCGGCTCGGCCGACGCTCTCCGCCCGCTCGCCCATCGCGCCTCTCCCTATTCGGCCGCGACGAGGCGGCCGGGATTTTCTTGGACCGCCCGCGGACGCGGGACGATCACCGGCCGCACCGTCTGCGACGCCGCGGCATGGGCCTCGACCGCCCGCGCCAGGAGCGCCGCCACCGCGTCCGCATCCGGGACGGAACGCAGCATGGGCTCAGTCCGGGCGATGCGCCAGGGCCGGGCATGCGGCCAGAGCTGAAGGTAGGCGATGCGCAGGCCCGGCCGCAACCGGAGCGGCAGATCCCCGCTCCCATCCGTGAAGGCACGCAACGCCGCACCCTCCACCTGCGCGAAGGGGACGTTGTGGGTCACCGGCAGGGCGATGCCGGTATGCAGCACCACCCGGCGGTCGGTGATCGTGTAGACCGTGGTCCGGTGGCTGAGCCACGCGAACAGCCAGAGCAGCGCGAGCCCGACCGCGCCGACCGCCAGGGTCGGGCCGACCGTGGCGAGCGCCGAGACGGGCGAGCCGGCCGTGAGCCCGAAGGCCAGGGCGCAGGCGGCGAACCAGGCCGCGACCAGGCGGGCGTGATAGACCCGGACCAGCAGCCCCCCGGTGGTCGGGGCCCCCTGCCACAGGATCCGCTCGTTCGCCGGCAGCGGGCCGGGCAACCCGCGCAGGGTGCCTTCGGGGAGGAAATCGCCGCTCATAGCAGGGGCTCCGCCCGGGCCGGGGTGGCGTAGAGCGTGCCCGCGCCGAAATAGGCCATGATCCGCTCCTCCTCCAGGAAGGTGATGCTGTCGGGATCCCGGGTCGCCGGGATGTCGGCGAACTGGGCGGCGAGCAGGGCCTCGGATTTCACCGTCTTGGTGAAGCCGCCGGCCCGGCAGAACGTGGTCGGCATCAGCCGGCGGCCACCTGCGGGCATTTCGACCTCGTAGTAGCGGATCAGCGATTCGCCGCGGTCGACCCAGACGTCGCTGACCACACCCGCCACCGCGTTATCGGTGCCGAACACGGTCATGCCGATCGGGTTCGGGCCGTCCTCATGGATGACGAAGGCCGTTGCGACCCGCAGGGGTACGATCCGGTACTCCTCGTCCCAGGTCTTGTCGTGGACGTCGTGGCGGACCACCCAGGAGCCTGGGCCGACACCGGCCTGGAGGGAGGCCTCGGTCCGCTCGTAGGGCGCGCCGGGCCAGGGCTCGACCTTGCGGGCCGGGATCCCGGTCTCGATGTCGTCCCGGCCCTGCATCGCCTGCGGCGCGTAGGTGGTCTCGCCGCCCGGCAGGTGGAACGCCTTGGAGCGCGGGATCAGGACCGGGTCCGGCGCCTTGCGGCGGCCGACGATCTCGTTCTCCAGCGGATAGCCCTCGCGCCGGTCCTCGCGGCGCAGCCAGAAGACCAGCCCGGCGAAGAAGATGAAGAAGGCGTAGAGCACGACCTGGGCGACGTCGACGTAACCCGTAATGGCGCCGGTTGGCATGGTTGTCCTCCCCGAGTCTCAGGCCGTCCGTTCGGCAAGGGTGCCGCCGAGGCGATCGCGAATCGCCGCGCGCGCATCCTCCCGAACCAGCGGGCCCAGGGCGATCAGGGCCGCGAACAGGAGGGCGATCTCGATGTGGTAGACGATCAGGTAGCCGATCGCGGGCTCGTTCATGCCCTCGCCGAGGACCCCCGACTGGGCGATGGCGCCGCCGAGGTCGCGCACGATGCCGCTCGCGGCGATGGAGATGCCCGCGGCGCTCGCCTGGACGGCACCCCAGGCGCCGAGCGCCAGCCCGGTATCCTCGGGCCCGGCCCGGTTCATCGAGGCGGTGAGCGTGCCGTGGGCGAACAGCCCGCCGCCGAGCCCGATCAGGCTGACGCCGGCCGCGAACAGGTCGGCGGAGGCGAGCGGCGCCGCGAAGACCACCGCCGAGAAGGCCAGGATGCCGATGCCGACGCCGACGGCCGAGACCCGGAACGGGTCGCCGCCGCGGCCGAGCCAGCGGGCGGCGATCAGCAGGCCGAGCCCGCCGCCGGCGGCGAGCAGAGCGGTCAGGGCGGTGGTCGCCCCGACCGAGAGATGCAGGATCTGGCCGCCATAGGGTTCGAGCAGGATGTCCTGCATCGAGAACCCCGCGGTGCCGAGCCCGATCGCCACGAGGCGCCGGCGCGCGGCGCCCTGCCCGGCATAGTCGCGCCAGGAGGAGCGGAAGTCCCGCGCCGGCGCGGCCTGGGCCCGGTTCGGATCGCGGGGTTCCTGCTTCCAAAGGGCGACCCCGTTCAGCACGATGGTGATCAGCGCCGCGCCCTGGATCACCTGGATCAGCCGAACGGGCGAGAAGTGGGCCAGGAACAGCCCGAACAGCAGGGCACTCGCCATCATGCCGAACAGGAGGGCGACGCAGAGCAGCGCCACCACCTTCGGGCGGGCATGCGCCGGGGCGAGATCGGTGGCCAGCGCGAGGCCGACGGTCTGGGTGGTGTGCAGTCCGGCCCCGACCAGCAGGAACGCCAGCGCCGCGGCCAAATCCCCGACCCAGAGCGGGCCGGTGGTGTCGCCCGACAGGATCAGCAGGGCGAACGGCATGATCGCCAGGCCGCCGAACTGGAGCAGGGTGCCGAACCAGATATACGGCACCCGCCGCCAGCCCAGCACCGAGCGGTGCGTGTCCGACCGGAACCCGACCAAGGCCCGCAGCGGCGCGAAGATCAGCGGCAGAGCCAGCATCACGGCGACGATCCAGGACGGGACGCCGAGCTCGACGATCATCACCCGGTTGAGCGTGCCGATCAGCAGCACCGCCGCCATGCCGACGGTCACCTGGAACAGGGCCAGCCGCAGCAGCCGCCCCATCGGCAGCTCGACGGTCGCGGCATCCGCAAACGGCAGGATCGCCGGGCCGAGGCGCATGAGGGCGTTTGTCAGGGCGCGGCCGGATCTCATGCGGGGGTCCCCCCCGTCCCATCCTTCCCCCTCATCCTGAGGTGCGGCGCAGCCGCCCCGAAGGAGGGCTCCAGGGATCGCGCGGCCGGCCGGAGGGCTCCTTCGAGGCCTCCGCTGCGCTCCGGCACCTCAGGATGCGGGCTTTGTTGTGAGGCGCGCGTCAGCGCGATCGCGTTCGACAGGTAGAAGCCGCTGTTGACCCGATGGCTCTGCGCCCAGGTGAAGCCGGCGAGCGCCGGCTCCGAGGACATCCGCCGGCGCAGGCCGCCCTCGGTCACCGGCACGATGGCCGGCGAGCGGTCGCCGCGGGGGAAAAGCTTTCCGGCGGCGTGCATCACGGTGAGCAGGGCCGTGCGCGGCGCCACGGTGAACAGAACCGAGCCCTCGGTGCGGGCGCCCAGCACCGCGAGCGCCCGGACGATGTCGGCGGCGCGATAGTGGATCAGCGAATCCATCGCCACCACGTGGTCGAACCGGCCGAGGCCCGGGTCGAGCATGTCGCCGACGCGGAACGCGATCCGGCCGGGACCGGGGATCGCCGGAAGCCGGTCCCGGGCGAGGCCGACCAGGGTCGGCGAGACGTCGATGGCGACCACCTCGGCCCCGCGTCGGGCGGCCTCGACGCTGAGCGCCCCGGTGCCGCAGCCGGCATCGAGCAGGCGCAGGCCCGCCATGTCGGCGGGCAGCCAGGAGAGCAGCGTCGCGCGCATCGCGTCCCGGCCGGCCCGCACGGTGGCGCGGATCCGGCTCACCGGCGCGTCGGAGGTCAGGCGCGACCAGGCTTCGACCGCGGTGCGGTCGAAATAGGTGGTCAGTTCACCCCTGCGGGTGTCGTAGCTCGCGCCCGCCATCAGTCGAATCCCAAAAATTCGAACAGGTCGCGGTCCTTCATCGGCACGGCCTCGCAGGGCTCCTCGCCGGCCCAGAGCGTCTCGGCGAGCCGCATGTATTCGGCCGTCACCGCGTCGAGCTCGGGAGACGATTCCATCTCGAACAGGGTCGACTTCTTGAGGCGCGAGCGGCGGACCACGTCGAGGTCGGGGAAGTGGGCGAGGCGCTTCAGGCCGACCGCGTCGTTGAACCGATCGATCTCGTCGGTCTTGGCCGAGCGGTTGGCGATGACGCCGCCGAGCCGCACCGGGTAGTTCTTCGCCTTGGCGTGGATCGCCGCCACGATCCGGTTCATCGCGAAGATCGAATCGAAGTCGTTGGCGGTGACGATCAGCGCCCGGTCGGCGTGCTGGAGGGGCGAGGCGAAGCCGCCGCAGACCACGTCGCCCAGCACATCGAACACGACGACGTCGGTATCCTCCAGGAGGTGATGCTCCTTGAGGAGCTTCACGGTCTGGCCGACCACGTAGCCGCCGCAGCCGGTGCCCGCGGGCGGGCCGCCGGCCTCGACACACATCACGCCGTTATAGCCCTCGACCACGAAATCCTCGACGCGCAGCTCCTCCGAATGGAAGTTCACCGCCTCGAGGGCGTCGATCACCGTCGGGGCGAGGCGCTTGGTCAGCGTGAAGGTCGAGTCGTGCTTGGGGTCGCAGCCGATCTGCAGCACCCGCTTGCCGAGCTTGGAGAACGCCACCGACAGGTTCGACGAGGTGGTGGACTTGCCGATGCCGCCCTTGCCGTAGACCGCGAACACCTTCGCGGTCTCGATCTTCAGGTCCGGGTCGAGGGCGACCTGGACGCTGCCTTCTTCCTTCCGGGCGATGACCGGATTGCGGATGGCGATGTTCATGCGGCGACTCCTGTGGTGACGCCTTCGAGACGATCTTCCAGTTCCTCCTCGGCCCGGTCGAGGGCGTCCCGCATCGCTGCGTCGGGGGTCCAGAAGCCGCGCTTGTGGGCCTCGATCAGCCGTTGGGCGACCTTGGCGGAGGCGGTGGGGTTGAGGGCGGCCATGCGCTCGCGCATGGCGGGGTCGAGCACGTAGGTCTCGGTGATGCGCTCGTAGATCCAGGGCTGGACCGCGTTGGCGGTGGCCGACCAGCCGACCGTGTTGGTCAGGTGCGACTCGATCTGGCGCACGCCCTCGTAGCCGTGGCTGAGCAGCCCCTCGTACCATTTCGGGTTGAGCATGCGGGTGCGCGTCTCCAGCGCCACCTGCTCTTCGAGGGAGCGCACGCGCCCCTCCCCACGGGTCTGGTCGCTGATGTAGATCGGCACCGCCTCGCCGCGGGCGCGGGCCACCGCCCGGCCCATGCCGCCGAGTCCGTCGAAGTAATGGTCCACCGAGGTGACGCCGACCTCGACGGAATCGAGGTTCTGGTAGGCCATGTCGACGGAGGCCAGCACCGCCTTCATCAGGTCGCGCTGCGGCGCCGGGCGGCCGTTCCGGCCATACGCGAAACTCTTGCGGCGCGAGAAGGTCTCGCACAGCTCGGCATCGTCGTCCCAGCTCCCCGAATCGACGAGGTGGTTGACGTTGGCCCCGTAGGCGCCCTCGGCGTTGGAGAAGACCCGCAACGCCGCCGTCTCCAGGTCGCAGCCCTGCTCGGCCTGGATCGCCAAAGCGTGCTTGCGCACGAAATTCTTTTCGAGGGGCTCGTCGGCGGTGGCGGCGAGGAAGGACGCTTCCGCCAAGAGCTTGGTCTGGAGCGGGAGCAGGTCCCGAAAGATGCCCGAGAGGGTGACCACCGCGTCGATCCGCGGGCGGCCGAGCGTTTCGAGCGGGATCAGCACCGCACCGCTGAGCCGGCCGTAGCCGTCGAAACGCGGGGCCGCGCCGATCAGGGCGAGCGCCTGGGCGATCGGGCCGCCCTCGCTCTTGAGGTTGTCGGTGCCCCAGAGGACCAGGGCGACGCTCTCAGGGCAGGGTTTTCCGTCCGCGGCGAAGCGCTCGAGGATGCGCTCGACCTGGCGGGCGCCGTCGGCCACCGCGAAGGCCGAGGGCAGGCGGTACGGATCGAAACCGTGGATGTTGCGCCCGGTCGGCAGGATCGCCGGGTTGCGCAGCAGATCACCGCCGGCCACCGGCGGGATGAAGCGGCCATCGAGCGCCCGCAGGAGCGCCGGGACCTCGTGGTCGCGCGCCAGGAGGGCGTCGGTCTTGGCCAGCCCCGCGAAGGCGGCGCGGGTTTCGGTATCCGCCGGCAGCCCGGAAGCCGCGAAGGCCGCCTCGGCGCCCTGCCCCGCGACGAGCGCCGCGATGCCGGCGCGATCGGGCTTGAGCCCGTGCGAGGCCTCCGCGAGGGCGAGCAGCAGGTCGATCCGCTCCGCCTCCGGCACGCCCTCGCCGACCACGTGCAGCCCGTGCGGGATCAGGGTCTGCTCCAGCTCCTGCACGGCGGACCAGAGGCTCGCGACCCGGGCGCCGAGGTCGCCGCTCCAGGCCGGCTCGGCGGGGACGAGATCGACGGCGGCGCCCTGCTCCTGGATCAACCGGGCGAGGGTCTCGCGCTCGGCCGTCGCTTCGAGGTCGAGCCCGCGCCAGCGCTCCATCGAGCTCTTCAGGTCGAGCAGCCCGCGATAGAGCCCGGCGGTGGCCAGGCTCGGGGTCAGGTAGCTCACCAGCGTCGCGGCCGAGCGGCGCTTGGCCAGCGTCCCCTCGGACGGGTTGTTGGCCGCGTAGAGATAGATGTTGGGCAGCGCCCCGATCATGCGCTCCGGCCAGCAGGCCTCGGACAGGCCGGTCTGTTTGCCGGGCATGAACTCGAGCGCCCCGTGGGTGCCGAAATGCAGCACGGCGTCGGCGGCGAAATCCTCGCGCAGGTAGCGGTAGAAGGCCGAGAAGGCGTGGGTCGGCGCGAAGCCGCGCTCGAACAGCAGGCGCATCGGGTCGCCCTCGTAGCCGAAGGCCGGCTGCACCCCGACGAAGACGTTTCCGAATTGCGCGCCGAGCACGAACAGGTCGGCGCCGTTGGTCTGGTGGCGGCCGGGGGCCGGACCCCACTGGGTCTCGATCTCGGCGAGGTAGCGCTCGCGCCGGACATGGTCCTCGGCCCGGATGCGGGCATGGACGTTGGCCTGGGTCCCGTAGCGCTTGGCGTTGCCGTCCAGGATCTTTTCGCGCAGGGCGTCGACGCTCTCCGGGACCTCGACGGCGTAGCCGTCCGCCGCCAGGCCCTTCAGGGTGTTGAGCAGCGAGGCGTAGACCGACAGGAACGCGGCGGTGCCGGTGGCGCCGGCATTCGGCGGGAAGTTGAACAGCACCACGGCGATCTTGCGCGCGGCCTTGGGCGTCCGGCGCAGGGACACGAGGCTCTCGATCCGCTCGGCCAGCCGCGCGACCCGCTCGGGATGGGCGCGCATGTCCCGGGCGTTGTCGCTGCCGGATGCGGCGGAGCGGCCGCCGAACACCATCGGGGCGGTGGCGCCGTCGAGCTCGGGGATCGCGACCATCATGGTCGCCTCGACCGGCGACAGGCCGCGCTCGCCCGCCTCCCACTGCTCGATCGTCTGGAATTCCAGCGCCTGGGCGGCGAGGTAGGGCACGTCGAGCTGCGTCAGCATCGCCTCGGCCGCCGCGGCGTCATTGTAGGCCGGGCCGCCGACCAGCGAGAAGCCGGTGAGCGAGACCAGGGCGTCGATCCGGGCGCGCCCGTCCCGCATGAAGAAGGCGTCCACGGCCGGGCGGTTGTCGAGGCCGCTGGCGAAGGCCGGCACCACGTCGAGGCCCTTGGCCTCGAGGGCGGCGATCACCCCGTCGTAATGGGCGGTGTTGCCGGCCAGCACGTAGCTGCGCATCAGCAGCAGCCCGACCCGGCCGCGCGCCTCCGCCGCGCGCGGCAGGCGGGACGGGTCCTGGCCGATCCGGCCGGCCATGCGCGGGTGGTAGAGGCCGGTCTCGGGATAGTCGAGCGGGGCCGGCGCGGCCGGGCCGTCGCGCCACACGGCGCGCGCGCCGGCGGCGTAGCGATGCACCAGGAAACGGACCAGGGCGGCGACGTTCTCGTCCGAGCCGGCCAGCCAGTATTGCAGCGTCAAGAAGTAGGCGCGCACGTCCTGCGCCGAGCCCGGGATGAAGCGCAGGATCTTCGGCAGCTTGCGCACCAGCGCCATCTGGCGGCCGGCATTGCCCTGCTGGCCGGGCTTGCCGCGCAGCTTCTTCAGGAAGTCCAGGGCGCTGCGCTTGGTACCGCTCATGTCGAAGCGGCCGAGCTTGGTCGTCTTCACCACCTCGCCCGCCGAGAGGCAGCCGACCATCGCGTCGCAGGCGTCGCGGCGGGCCGCGAGGGCCGGCAGGATCGCCCGGACATGCTCGTCCATGAACAGCATGGCCGAGAGCACGATGTCGGCCTGGGCGATGTCGCTGCGGCAGGCGTCGAGGGCCGCGGGATCGGTGTCCCACTCCGCCGCGGCGTGGAAGCCGAGCACCACGCCGGGCATCTCGGACCGCAGGCGCAGGCGCGCCCGCTCGACCGCGCTCGCGAGGTGGTTGTCGAGGGTGACGATGACGACGCGGATCGGCGGCCGGCGCTGCGAGGCGTCCGCCTTCGACGAGCCGGCCTCCAGGCCGGCGGGGAGCGCTCTAGCGGCCATAATGCGCCTTGGCGTCGTAGAGGGTTTCGAGGGTGATGAGCGGCAGCCGCCGCTCACGGGCGAACTTCTCCGTGTTGCTGCGCGCTTTGCCGCGCACGAAGAACGGGATCTTCTTCAGTTCCCGCTCGGCCTCGGGGGCCCAGGGGGCGTCCGTGATCGTGACCGCTTCCTCCAGGAGGATCGGCGCGACTGCCGGGCTTGGGGGCGCCGGGGGCACGGGGGCCGCAACCGGCGGGGCCTCGAACGGCGTGCCGCCGAGATGCGACGGGCCGACGCCGTCGTGGAATTCGGGATCCTCCCGGAACATGCCGAGGAGATGCTCTTCGAGGCCCATCATCAGCGGATGGACCAGGGTGTCGAACAGGACGTTGGCGCCCTCGAAGCCCATCTGCGGGGCGTAGCGGGCCGGGAAATCCTGGACGTGGATTGGGGCGGAGATCACCGCGCAGGGGATGCCGAGCCGCTTGGCGACGTGGCGCTCCATCTGGGTGCCCAGGACGAGTTCCGGGGCGGCGGCGCGGATCGCGGCCTCGACGTCGAGATAGTCGTCGGTGATCAGGGCCTCGATGCCGTGCTCGGCCGCCTCGGCCCGGACCTCGCGGGCGAATTCGCGGCCGTAGGTCCCGAGGCCGACGACGGTGAAGCCCAGTTCCCGGGCGGCCATCCGGGCGATGCCGATCGCGTGGGTCGCGTCGCCGAACACGAAGACGCGCTTGCCCGTCAGGTAGGTCGAATCGACCGAGCGCGAGTACCAGGGCAGGCGCGAGCCGGGCCCGTCGAGGACCGGCGCCGGATCGATGCCGGCCAGAGCCGCGACCTCCGCCACGAAGCGATTCGTGGCGCCGACCCCGAGGGGCACTTCCTTGGTGAAGGGCTGCCCGAAACTCTTCCTAAGATACTCGGCGGCGCTGCGGGCAGTCTCCGGGTAGAGCACGACGTTGAAGTCGGCATCCTTGAGTCGGCCGAGATCGGCCGGGCTGGCCCCGAGCGGCGCCACCACGTTGACGGCGATCCCGAGCGTGTCGAGCAGCCGGCGGATCTCGATCAGGTCGTCGCGGTGGCGGAAGCCGAGCGCGGTCGGGCCCAGGATGTTGCAGAGCGGGCGCTGCCGCGGCTCATCCGGGCTTCGGGGCGAGGCCGGCCCCGCGAGGGCCCGGACCAACCGATAGAAGGTCTCGGACGCGCCCCAGTTCTCCTTCTTCTGATAGGCCGGCAGCTCCAGCGGGATCACCGGGATCGGCAGATCGAGCGCCTTGGCGAGCCCCCCGGGATCGTCCTGGATCAGCTCGGCGGTGCAGGACGCGCCGACGATCATCGCCTGCGGCTGGAAGCGCGCGTAGGCGGCGGCGACCGAGGTCTTGAACAGCTCGGCGGTGTCGCGGCCGAGATCCTGCGCCCGGAAGGTCGTGTAGGTGACGGGCGGGCGGGCATCCCGCCGCTCGATCATCGTGAACAGCAGGTCGGCGTAGGTGTCGCCCTGCGGCGCGTGCAGCACGTAGTGCAGCCCGGTCATCGCGGTGGCGACGCGCATCGCGCCGATATGCGGGGGGCCTTCGTAAGTCCAGAGGGTGAGCTGCATCGCCCTACACCTCCAGCAGCGCGCGGCGCCGGAGCGGGCGTGCGAACAATTCGGCGAGGTCGCCGGCCTGCTCGTAGCCCTGGACCGGGGTGAACAGCAGCTCGATCGACCACTTGGTCGAGAGGCCCTCGGCCTCCAGCGGGTTGGCGAGGCCGAGGCCGCAGACCGTGAGGTCCGGCCGCGCCGCCCGGCAGCGATCCATCTGGTCGTCGAGGCTCTGGCCCTCGGTGACGCGGGTGCCGGCGGGGAGCCACTCGATCTCGGCCGCCAGATGCGCCCGGTGCAGGTAGGGCGTCCCGACCTCGACCAGCGCCACGCCGAGCTCGCGGGCGAGGAACCGCGCGAGCGGCACTTCGAGCTGCGAATCGGGGAAGAAGAACACCCGCTTGCCGCCGAGCTTGTCGCGATGGGGCGCGAGCGCGGTCTCGGCCCGGGCGCGCCCGGCCGCGGTCGCCGCCGCGAAGGTCGCGTCATCGATCCCGAAGGCCTCGGCAGCCGCGCGCAGCCAGCCGGTGGTGCCTTCGGCGCCGAGCGGAAACGGCGCGGCGAGCCGGCGCGCGCCGCGCTCGTCCAGCGCCCGGGCGGTGTCGGCGAGGAACGGCTGGGCCAGCAGGTATCGGGTATTGCGCCCGACCGCCGGCATCGCGCCGGCCCGGCGGGCCGGGAGGAACCGGACGTCGGCGATCCCCATCGCGGACAAGATCCGGAGAAACTGGTCCTCGACCACGTCGGCCAGCGCGCCGACGATCAGCAGCGCCGGCGCTTCCTCGGCCGGCGCCCGCGGCAGCTCCGGCACCAGGGCGGCCAGGCAGGCATCCTCGCCCTGCGTGAAGGTCGTCTCGATGCCGGAGCCCGAATAGTTCAGCACCCGCACCGGTGCGAGGCGCCCCGACAGGCGCTGGGCCGCCCGGGAGAGGTCGAGCTTGATCACCTCGGACGGGCAGGAGCCCACGAGGAACAGGAGCTTGATGTCCGGCCGCCGCTCGATCAGCCGGGTGACGACCCGGTCGAGTTCCTCGTTGGCGTCCGCGATCCCGGCCAGGTCGCGCTCGTCGATGATCGCGGTGGCGAAGCGCGGCTCGGCGAAGATCATCACCCCGGCGGCCGACTGGATCAGGTGGGCGCAGGTGCGCGAGCCGACCACCAGGAAGAAGGCGTCCTGGATCTTCCGGTGCAGCCAGACGATGCCGGTGAGCCCGCAGAACACTGCGCGCTGGCCGTGCTCCTGATGAAGGTCGATGCCGCCGCACGCGGCCACCGGGGGCGGGACGGGCGCGTTCACGACAGGGCCTCCGCGAGCTGCGGCTGGCCTGTGCCGGCACCTTCCAGGCGGGCGGACCGGAGCTTCAGCAGGAACTGCCCGGCATTGACCAGGTAGGTCGCGTAGGCCGCCAGCGCGAGGATCAGCAGGGCCTGAGCGCCGAGGGCGCCGGTGGCGAGCGCCGCGAGGTAAGCGGTGTGGAGGGCCAGCACCAGCATGCTGACCATGTCCTCCCAGTAGAAGGCCGGGGCGAACAGCCAGCGGCCGAACACCGCCTTCTCCCAGATCGAGCCCGTGACCATGATCGCGTAGAGCGCCAGGGTCTTCACCACCACGGATGCTTCGGCGGCCAGCTGGCCCTGCCCGGTGGCGAGCGCCCGCAACACCAGGGCGAGACTCACCAGGAAGATCGCGAATTGCACCGGAGCGAGCACGCCCTGCACCAGGGTCCAGGGCGAGGCGTCGCGCCGCCGACGCTCGGCGGCCGTGTAGAGCGGTCGTGCTGGCCGGTCCCCGGGACCCATGCATCCGCTCCCCTGCTCTCGGCGTCGTCCTGGGACGTCGTCGTTGGCAGAGGCTAGGGCCGCATCCCCAAAAGTGTCAAGTGAGCTTGACGCTTCTTTGAGATGACATGCGGTTTGACATATTTTCTTTGTTCCAAGTCATTGCCAAGATCGGCGGCTCGGGTATCGTTCCGAACGCTGGTTGGGGCTTTCGTAGCTTGGCTGGTTTGATCCGAGGATCGACGACGACGAAGACGTGAGAAGACAGGCGGACAACGCCGTGCTCGACGCGCATGCGGAACCGCCGGTCCATCCGGGCCGGGGCCGCTTCTGGGAGGGATGCCGATGGGAGACTGGAGGCATTTCGGTGAGCGTCTGGATCCTGGGCCGGTCGCCGGCGGCTGCGGCACGATGAGCGACGGGCGGTCGTCCTTCGCGGACGGCCCGCGGGTGCGCCACCAATCCATCCCGCGCCCCGCCGCGGACGACAAGGCGGTGCCGGACGCGCTGGCCCGCCTGGTCGAGGCGGAGATCCTGCCCCGGCTGATGCTGGCCCACCGGCCCGCCGGCCGCCGCGCCCAGGTCGACCGGGCGCCGAGCCCGGACGAGATCGCGGCCTTCAGCGCCCTCCTGCTCGCCCCCGGGCCGATCGACCTCGACGGCCAGGTCTCCGCCCTGCGCGAGGGCGGGCTGCCCTTGCCGCGCCTGCTCCTCGACCTGCTCGCCCCGGCGGCGCGCCACCTCGGCGAGCTCTGGGAGGACGATGTCTGCGACTTCCTCGCCGTGACCGAGGCGCTGGGCCGGCTGCAGGCGGTGAGCCGGCGCCTCTGCGCGCAGCTCGAGGACGAGTCGGTGCCCGCCAACGGCCGCAGCGTGCTGCTGCTGCCCTGCCCAGGCGAGACCCATCATTTCGGCCTGTCGATCGTCGCGAGCTTCTTCCGCGAAGCCGGCTGGGACGTGACCACCGCGGTCCCCGGGCCTGAGGTCGATCCCCTGAACCTGCTGCGCACCGAGTGGTTCGACGTGGTCGGGCTGTCGCTGTCCTGCGACGTGTTCCTGCCCGCCCTGACCGTCACCGTGGCGGATGTCCGGCGCGCTTCCGCCAATCCCGAGGTCCGGGTGATCGTCGGCGGTCCGTATTTCGCCCGCTACGGCGGCGAGGCGGGCATCGTCGGCGCCGATGCCTGTGCACCGGACGGGTGCTTGGCGCCGGCCACCGCCGAAGCGTTGCTGGACAGACGCGCCCTGGCCTGCTGAAAGGGTCCAAAGTACAACCATCACATTACGGTGACCGTGACGCCCCAGCCTCACCCCACCCCGCAGCCGCCCCCTGCGGCGCTGCTCCAGGTGGCCGGCCACCTCGATGGAGAGGCGGTCGGACGTCTGGTCGCGGCCTCGGCCGACCTGTCCCTCGTGGTCGATGCCGACGGGGTGATCCGGGACGCCACCGCGGCAGCCGATCTGGAAGCGGAGAACATCCCCGGCTGGCTGGGCCGGCGCTGGATCGACACCGTGACGGTCGAGAGCCGGCCGAAGGTGGACGCGCTGCTGCGCGACGCCCAGACCGGCGGCATCACCCGCTGGCGGCAGATCAACCACCCCTCCCCCAGCGGCATCGACCTGCCGATCCGCTACGCCTCGCTCCGCTCCGTGGAGGGCGGGCCGATCCTCATCCTCGGCCGCGACATGCGGGCGGTGGCCGCGCTCCAGCGCCGGCTCACCGATGCCCAGCAGGCCCTGGAGCGCGACTACGACCGCCTGCGCGCCTCAGAGACCCGCTACCGGCTGCTGTTCCAGATCTCCGGCGAGCCGGTTCTGGTCGTCGATGCCGGCACCCGCCGGGTCGTCGAGGCGAATCCCGCCGCCGCGCGCCTGCTCGGCCGCCCGGCCAAACGGCTCGCCGGCCAGGACGCCGTGGACCTGTTCGAGGCCGGCAGCGCCCGCTCGCTGGAGGCCCAATTCGCCGCCCTGCGGGCGACCGGCCAGGCCGGGGAGGTGCGCGCGACCCTGCCGCATGGGCGCGGCGAGGTGACGGTCTCGGTCTCGCTGTTCCGCGGCGAGGGCGGCCCGAGCGCGCTGATGCGGCTTGTGGCCGATCCGGCCGCCGCCGAGGCGAGCCCCGACCAGGAGGCCCCGACCCGGGCGGTGATCGAGGCGATGCCCGAGGGCTTCGTGGTCACCGATTCCAACCGCCGGGTGCTGATGGCCAACGCCGCCTTCCTGGAACTGGCGCAGCTCGCCACGGAGGGCCAGGCCCGGGGCCGGCCCCTCGACCAGTGGCTCGGCCGCGAGGATACCGAGGCCCAGGCCCTGTTCGCCAGCCTGGTCGATCACGGCTCGGTCCGCCGCTTCGCCACGGTGATCCGGGGGACTTATGGCGGCGTCGAGGATGTCGAGGTCGCGGCCGTCTCGGTGCCGGGGTCCCGGCCGTGCCTCGGCTTCGCGATCCGCTCCGCGCCCCGGCGGATCCCCGAGGGCCGGCTCGCCGGCAGCCGCGACGTGCCGCGCTCGGTGGAGCAGATGGCCGAGCTGGTCGGCCGGGTCTCGATGAAGACCCTGGTCCGCGAGACCACGGACCTGATCGAGAAGCTCTGCATCGAGGCGGCCCTGCGGATCACCCGGGACAACCGCGCCTCCGCGGCCGAGATGCTCGGCCTGAGCCGCCAGGGCCTCTACGCCAAGATGCGCCGCTACGGCGTCGGCGACCTCGACGCCCCCGGCGAAGACGATTGATTCCTGCTGCGGTTCAGGATGCGGGGTCTTCGGCCTGGCTTGGGCCGTGGCGACGAGGGGATGGGCGGGATTGCCAGCCCATTCCCTCATCCTGTGCGCCCGAGCGTAGCGTAGGCCTCGAAGGAGTCGTCCAGGGATCGCGCGGCCGGCTGGAGGGCTCCTGTGCGGCGGCTGCGCAGCCTATCGGGATGCGGGTGCGATCGGGACGCCCGGGCGGGCCGCCGCAAATCCCACGGTCATTGCGAGCGTAGCGCAGCAGGCGGCGGGCGGCGCCCGATCGGGGCAGAGCCCGTGGGCCGGATGGCGTCGGCGCATCCGCACCGATCCGGCGCAGACGCGACCGTGAGGGCGGGATCGCCCGTGCGACTCGTCGAAGAGTTGCTGCGGCGAACCCGGGCAGACTCTTCGAAGGCTAAGTTTAAGAACTTCTACCCTTCGACGAATCGACCATCCCTTGACACGATCGTGTCCGGCCAAAGCCGGTGTTGGATTTTGTATTCGTCGGCATGCTGGGGCGCTTTGTTCGCCAAGCCGGATCGACATTTTGCCGCGAAGTGTAAATCCAGCTTGACACGCCCCGTCGCCCCGGTAGCGTGCCGGGATGGCTACCACGCCCGCCCCGAGCGCCGTTGTCGAGCTTCTCAAGCCGATCACTTGGTTCGCGCCGATGTGGGCGTTCGCCTGCGGGGTGATCTCGTCCGGGCAGCCGGCCCACGGGCAATGGCCGGTGATCGCCGCGGGCGTCCTGCTCGCCGGGCCGCTGGTCTGCGCCACCAGTCAGGCGGCCAACGACTGGTTCGACCGGCATGTCGACGCGATCAACGAGCCGGGCCGGCCGATTCCCTCCGGGCGGATCCCCGGGCGCTGGGGCCTCTACCTGGCCCTCGGCTGGACGCTGCTGTCGCTGCTGGTCGCCGCGGCGCTCGGGCCGTGGATCCTGGGAGCCGCCCTGTTCGGGCTGGTGCTCGCCTGGATCTATTCCGCCCCGCCGTTGCGTCTCAAGAAAAACGGGTGGTGGGGGAATGCCGCGGTCGGGCTCTGCTACGAGGGCCTGCCCTGGTTCACCGGCGCCGCCGTGATGGCCGCCGCCCTGCCCGACCGGCGGGTGCTGCTCGTCGCCCTGCTCTATTCCATCGGCGCCCACGGGATCATGACGCTGAACGACTTCAAGTCCGTGGAGGGCGACCGGCGCATGGGGCTCCTGTCCCTGCCGGTCCAGATGGGCACCGACCGGGCCGCCCGCTTCGCCTGCCTGGTCATGGCGGTGCCGCAGGTCGTGGTGATCGGCCTGCTGCTCGCCTGGGAGCGCCAGGGCCACGCCGCCCTGGTCGCCGCCCTGCTCGCCGGCCAGTTCGCCCTGATGGCCCGGTTCCTGAAGAGCCCGCGCGAGCGGGCGGCCTGGTATAACGGCACCGGCACGACCCTCTACGTGCTCGGCATGCTGGTCGCCGCCTTCGCGCTGCGGCCGCTGGTGGGAGGGGCGTGATGACTCCTTCCGATCCGCGTGCGGCTTTCGCCTCGTTGACGGATGCGTCGCGGGTCCCCTCTCCCGAGCGGGAGAGGGACAGGGTGAGGGGACAGGTTTGTCCGGAGAGGTCGCACCCCTCACCCCAACCCTCTCCCGCACGGGAGAGGGGGCGTGTCGCGGTTTCGGCGCTCGATGAGAGCACCGGGCCGACCCACGCGCCTCACCCTCCCCCCTCTACGGGGGAGGGTGGGCCTCGCGTCAGCGAGGGTCGGGAGAGGGGCAGCGCGACGGTGCAGGATTTCAAGCCTGTCGCGACCTGTCAGGATGCGGCGCTCCCCTCTCCCGACTCCCTTCGGGGGTCACCCTCCCCCAACCCAAGTCGGGCTTGCCCGACTTGGGCAGGCGGGATGCCGATCTCGGGCAAGCCCGAGATCGGGAAGGAGGGAGGGAGAAGCGACGCCGTGTCCGAAGACGGCCTGGGCTGGCCCCAGATCGTCCGCCTCGGCCTGGTCCAGACCGCCCTGGGCAGCGTCGTCGTGCTGATGACCGCCACCCTCAACCGGGTGATGGTGGTGGAGCTGGCGCTCCCCGCCCTGGTGCCGGGGTTCCTGGTCGCCCTGCACTACGCCGCGCAGGTGCTGCGCCCGCGCTGGGGTTACGGCTCGGACCGAAGCGGGACGCGCACGCCCTGGATCGTCGGCGGGATGGCCGCCCTCTGCCTCGGCGGGTTCGGGGCGGCCTGCGGCACGGCGCTTGCCGCCACCGATCTCGCGCTCGGCCTCGCCCTGGCGGCCCTGTCGTTCCTGTGCGTCGGGATCGGCGCCGGGGCGGCCGGGACCTCCCTGCTGGTGCTGCTCTCGGGGGGCGTCGCGCCGGCCCGGCGGGGGGCGGCCGCCACCATCGTCTGGGTGATGATGATTCTGGGCTTCGCCCTGACGGCGCCGCTCGCCGGCCACTTCCTGGATCCGTTCTCGGGCCTGCGCCTCGTCGCGGTCTCCGGCTCGGTCTCGGCCATCGCCTTCACGGTCGCCGTGCTGGCGCTGGCCGGCGTCGAGCGGCGCCTGCCGGTGCGGGCGCCGGAGCCCGAGGCGGCCAGAAAACCGTTCTTCACGGTGCTGGCCCATGTGCTCGCCGATCCGGTGGCCCGGACCTTCACGATCTTCGTCTTCGTCTCGATGCTGGCCTACAGCGCCCAGGAGCTGATCCTGGAGCCCTATGCCGGCCTGACCTTCGCCATGAGTCCCGGGGCCACCACCAAGCTCGCCGGGCTGCAGCATGGCGGGGTGCTCGCCGGGATGCTGCTGGTCGCCGGCGTGACGCTCGCGGCCCGCGGCACCCCCCTCGCCTCCCTCCGGCTCTGGATCGCGCTCGGCTGTGCCGGCTCGGCCGCCGCCCTGTTCGCCTTGGCCGCCGGCGGCGACCTCCTGCCCCTGCGGCCGGTGGTGTTCGCGCTGGGGGTCGCCAACGGCGCCTACGCGGTCGCCGCCATCGGCTCGATGATGGCGCTCGCCGGCCGCGGCGACGCACGGGAGCGGGGCACCCGCATGGGTGTCTGGGGCGCGGCCCAGGGCATCGCCTTCGGGGCCGGCGGCTTCCTGGGCGCCGCCGCCGTGGATGCGGTGCGGCTCATCACGGCCGAGCCGGTCCAGGCTTACGCCGCCGTCTTCGCCGCCGAGGGAATCCTGTTCCTCGTCGCGGTGGTGCTGGCCCTGCGGCTCGAGCCCGTCCGGTCCCCGGGCCGCGGTTCCGTCCCGCTCAATCCCATCCTCGGCGCGAGGTGACGCGATGGCTCGGTTGCAAGGTGATGCGTCCTACGACGTCGTCGTGGTCGGCGGCGGTCCCGCGGGGGCCACGGCAGCGACCGAGCTGGCCCGGGCCGGGCACGCGGTGCTGCTCCTCGACAAGCCCGGCCGGATCAAGCCCTGCGGCGGCGCGATCCCGCCCCGGCTGATCCGCGACTTCGCGATTCCCGATTCCCTGCTGGTCGCCAAAATCCGCTCCGCCCGGATGGTGGCGCCGAGCGGCAAGGCCGTGGACATGCCGGTGGGCGAGGGCTTCGTCGGCATGGTCGACCGCCAGCATTTCGACCCGTGGCTGCGCGCCCGGGCTCAGCAGGCCGGCGCCGACCTGCGCGAGGCGGCCTACGACAAGATCACCCGGCCGGATGACGGCCTGCCGCTGGTCCATTTCACCACCGGCAAGGGCGAGGCACAGGCCCGCCACGCGATCCGGGCGCGGCTGGTGATCGGCGCCGACGGGGCCTGCTCGCCAGTGGGCCGGGCCCAGGTGCCGGGCCACGACCGGATGAAACAGGTCTTCGCCTATCACGAGATCGTCCGGGTACCGGCCGCGGACGCGCCCGGCGGTGATGCCGTGGATGCCGCCCGCTGCGACGTCTACTATCAGGGCCGGCACTCGCCGGATTTCTACAGCTGGATCTTCCCGCACGGGGAGACGGCGAGCATCGGCACCGGCAGCGCGAAGAAGGGCTTCTCGCTGCGCTCCTCGATCCGGGCGCTCCGCGTCGCCACCGGCCTCGACGGCGCCGAGACGATCCGCCGGGAGGGCGCGCCCCTGCCGCTCAAGCCGCTCAAGCGCTGGGACAACGGCCGCGACGTGCTGCTGGCGGGCGATGCTGCCGGCGTCGTCGCCCCGGCCTCCGGCGAGGGCATCTACTACGCGATGCTGGGCGGCCAGCTCTCCGCGGAGGCGGCCAAGAGCTTCCTGGCCACCGGCGATGTCCGGGCCCTCGCGCTGGCCCGCCGCCGCTTCATGAAGCTGCACGGCCGCGTGTTCTGGATCCTCGGGATGATGCAGTGGGTCTGGTACCGCAGCGACGGCCTGCGCGAGCGGTTCGTGTCGATCTGCCGGGACAAGGACGTCCAGCAGCTCACCTG
Organism: Methylobacterium sp. GXF4; assembly: GCF_000272495.1. Classification (NCBI taxonomy): domain Bacteria; kingdom Pseudomonadati; phylum Pseudomonadota; class Alphaproteobacteria; order Hyphomicrobiales; family Methylobacteriaceae; genus Methylobacterium; species Methylobacterium sp. GXF4. The sequence continues at coordinate 229,510 of NZ_AKFK01000050.1, forward strand.
GGACAGCTACATGAACAAGGAGCTGGTCCGCGCGAAGCCCGCCGCCCACGCGCGGATCTTCTTCAAGGACCTCGCCCACCTGTTCCGCTGGGTCTCCCCGTGAGCTTTTTGGGCTCCGAGGGCTGGGGGCCGCCCGCGGTCGCGGCCGTGGCGGCGATCCTGGTGGCCGTGGCCGGCGGGGTCGCGACCCGGACGGATGCCTGGTACCGGCGCCTGCGCGTCCCAGCCTGGAAGCCGCCGGACTGGGCCTTCGGGCCGGTCTGGACCGTGATCTTCCTGCTCACCACCATCGCGGCCGTGACGGCCTGGAACGGCGATCCCGATCCCATCGCCCGGCTGCTGCTGGTTGCCGCCTACGCGGTGAACGGCGTGCTCAACATCGCCTGGAGCGTGCTCTTCTTCCGGTTCCGCCGGCCCGACTGGGCGCTCGCCGAGGTTGCCGCCCTGTGGCTGTCGATCGCCGTGCTGGTGCTGGTCACCGGCCGGGTCTCCGCCGCGGCCGGGCTGATGAACCTGCCCTACCTCGCCTGGGTCAGCGTCGCCGCCTGCCTGAACCTGCGGATCGTGCGCCTCAATGCGCCGTTCCGGGGGCTCGCCTGATGGACGCCCTGTTCGCCTCGGGCCGGATCGTCGACGCGATCCTGGCGCTGGTCGCTGCCGAGGCGCTGCTGCTGGCCTGGCTGGCGCGGCGCCGGGGCGTGGCCCTGCCGGCGCTGCTGGCCAACCTCGTCTCCGGGGCGGCCCTGATGCTGGCTCTGCGCGCCGCCCTCACCGGAGCCGGCTGGCCCGTGGTCGCCGGCTGGATGTTGGCGGGCCTCCTGGCCCACCTCACCGATCTCGGATTTCGGTTCCGGGCGGGCGCCACGGCGCATCGCCGCACCCCGTTGCAGCCAGGAACAACGCCGCAAAGCGCCGCGTTCTCGGCCAGCACCCTGGAAAACCTATAAAGACGGCTCGGGAGCGGTCGCCATGCAGCGCACGAATGCCCTCTCCTCCGGCCGCGCCGCGGCCCCGATTCTGGCGGGCCTGCTGCTCGCGTTCCCGGCCCTGGCGCAGGACAGTTCCGACCCGGTGGAGCGCGGCAAGTACCTCGTGACCATGGGCGATTGCGCCGCTTGCCACACCGCCCCGGGCGGCAAGTTCCTGGCCGGCAACTACGCGCTCAACATGCCGTTCGGGGTGATCATGACCCCCAACCTCACCCCCGACAAGGAGACCGGGCTCGGCAACTGGAGCTACGAGGATTTCGATCAGGCGTTCCGGCACGGCTACAGCAAGAACGTCGGCTACCTGTACCCGGCCTTCCCGTTCGGCTGGTTCACGAAGGTGACCGATGAGGACACCAAGGCGATCTGGGCCTATCTCCAGTCGGTTCCGGCGGTGAACGAGAAGCGGCAGGAGAGCCAGATCCCGTTCCCGTTCAGCGTCCGCACCGCGCTCGTGACCTGGCGGACGGCCTTCTTCACCGACGAGCGGTTCAAGCCCGATCCGAATGCCAGCGCCGAGGTGAACCGCGGCGCCTATCTCGTTGAGGGGCTCGGCCACTGCGCCATGTGCCACAACGAGAACAAGCTCGTCGGCAATTCGAGCTTCGCCGGCCGGTTCGGAGGCGGCGTGATCGACGGCTGGTACGCCCCCAACATCACCCCGGACGGCCACCAGGGCATCGGCGCCTGGACCGACGAGCAGGTGGTGACCTACCTCAAGACCGGCACCGCCCCGGGCGACCGCCCCGGCGTCGCCGCCGGCCCGATGCGCCAGACCATCATGGAATCCCTCTCCAAGGTGAAGGAGGAGGATTTGAAGGCGATGGTCGCCTATCTGCGCACGGTCCCGGCCAAGCAGACCTACAAGCCCAAGGATCTCGCCGCCTTCGACACCGCCGACGCGCCGGGCGCCTCGACCTACCTGACCTACTGTTCCTCCTGCCACCAGCCGAACGGCAAGGGCATCGAGGGCGCGGTCCCGGCGCTCGCCGGCAACACCTCGGTGATGTCGGACGGGCCCGAGACGGTGCTGCGGGTGATCTATGGCGGGCTGGCCGCCCAGAGCGGCTACGCCCCGATGGTCGCGATCGGCCAGCAGATGACCGATGTCGAGGTCAAGAACGTCACCGACTACATCCGCAATTCCTGGGGCAACAAGGCGCCCCCGGTGACCGGCAACAAGGCCTCCGAGGCCCGGGCCGCCACCAAGACCATGCTGGCCGGGACCGCCCCCTGCGCCGAGATCGAGCAGGACACGCTGAAGGCGGCCTTCGACAAGGTCGGCGTCGCGGCGACCCTCACCGGCCTCAAGCAGCAGGACTTCGTGCCGACCCTGGTCCGCCTTGTGCCGCAGATCAAGGCGGCCGACACGGGCGCCAACGACGACGACCTGGTCAACGCTCTGACCACCGCCTTCTGCAAGGTCGGCCGCGACGATCCGCAATACGCCAACCCGAGCTGGCCCGCGGTGATCGGCTCCTTCGCCAACGTGGCCTACAGCCAGGTGAAGAACCCGGAGAAGCAGGCGGCGAACGTCCCCACCGCGACCACGCCGCCGGCGAAGAACTGATCTTTTTGGACGGGCGGGGCGTGGTGCGCCGCGCCCGTCGTTGCAGGGGAACGAAGCAACCGCTTGATCTGCCACGCTTGTGTTGTCTGGTTCTACGGGCGTGCCGTCTCGGGCGTTCAGGCCGGCTCGTAGCGCCGCACCTTCGAAAGGTCCGTCTCGGCCTCTGCACGCGAAAGGTCGTGCGCGGTCTGCAGGTTGAGCCAGAACTGGGGTGTCGTCCCGAACCGGACGCTCAAGCGAAGCGCGGTATCCGCGGTCACGCCGCGGCGTTCGCGAACGATCTCGCTGAGCCTGTTGGGCGGGACATCGATCTCGGCGGCGAGGCGATTGGCGCTCAATCCGAGCGGCGCCATGAACTCCTCGCGCAGAACCTCACCGGGGTGCGTGCGCAGGCGGGGCATGGGGTCATCCTCTGTGATAATCGACGATCTCGACGTTCTCGGGGCCGGTGTCGCCCCAGGTGAAGCAGATGCGCCATTGGTCGTTGATGCGGATGCTCCACTGTCCCCCGCGGTCCCCGCTCAGCTTCTCGAGCTGATTGCCGGGCGGGGAACGCAGGTCGCCCAACGCCGCCGCGGCGTCGATCATGTCGAGCTTGCGCAGAGCGACGGTTTTGAAGGCACGCCATCGCCGGTGACAGGTCGCGTGGCGGTGAAGCGCCTCCGTATCCTTGTCCGCGAAACTCTGGATCATCGCCAAGTGCTACGTTGTACGTAATGCGTATCAGACACGGTGTGGAGGGACAAGGGTTCGGGAGTGGGCGCTTCAGACTCCGCCCGGTTACCTTCGACGGACAATTCCAGGCTCGCCTGGGGCGCTCGGGAATGCCCGGGCGGGGGCTGCCGCTGCCCTCCCCGGGAACGGACAAGGCCGAGCTTCGGTTGAGCCGGGATCCCTCAGGCTCTGAGCCCCGGAGTGCCCGTGTCCAGCCTCGTCCGTATCCTGCTCGCGATCTTCATCCCGCCGGTGGCGGTGCTCGTCACCACCGGGTTCGGCATCCAGTTCCTGCTGAACATCCTGCTCTGGGTGCTGGGCTGGCTGCCCGGCACAGTCCACGCCCTCTGGCTGATGAACCGCGAGCGGCCGCTGCTCTGACGGGCCGCCTCTAGTGGCGGGCTGCAGATCCGGGAAGGTGATGGTCACGCGCACGCCGGCGTCGCCGCGGATGTCGAGCGCGCCGTCGATCTGCTGAACCAGGGACCGGATCAGGCTGAAGCCCAGCGACCCCTCGCGCGGGCCGGCCATCCCGACCCCGTCGTCCCGGATCGCCAGAGCGACCGAGCCCGGCCGGTCCCGGCGGAGCCCGACCCCGATCGTGCCGGAGCGGCCGGACGGGAAGGCGTACTTGATCGCGTTGGTGATGAGCTCGGTGAGCGCCAGCCCGAGGGGGATCGCCGTGTCGGCGCTGATCGCGATCCCCGGCTCCACGGTCGCGTCCAGGCGGATGCGGTCGTCGCCGTCGGCCATCGCGGTGAGCGCGGTGCACAGGTCGGTGACGTAGCGGCCGGCATCGACCTGCTGGACATGGTCCGACCGGCTCAGCAGATCATGCGCCCGCGCCATGGCGTTGAGCCGCTCCTGGGTCTCGTCGAACAGGGCCGTCACGGCCGGATCGGGGTGGCGTCGTCCCTGGAGGCGCAGCAGGGCCCCGGCGATCGACAGGCTGTTCTTGGCCCGGTGGTTCACCTCGACCAGCAGCATCTCGCGCTCGGCCGCGAGCTTCGTCAGCCGGTCGTTGGCCGCCTCCAGCGTGCGGGTCCGCTCGGCGACGCGCGCCTCCAGCTCGGCGGCCAGCGCCTTCAGCCGCGTCTCGGCGTCGAAGCGCCGGGTGATGTCCAGGTACGAGAGAAAATGGTTGGTGACGCTGCCCTGCCCGTCATCCAGCGGGCTCGCGAACAGCATCGCCCGGTAGCGCGTGCCGTCCTTGCGGTACTGCTCGATCTCCAGGGTCGCGCTGCGGTTCTCGCGGATCGCCGCCTCGTAATCCCGGATCGCCGCGGGGTCGGTCCCGGGCCCGTTCATGAAATGCGGGTCCTGCCCGAGCAATTCTTCGGGATCGTAGCCCGAAAGCTCCACCATGGCCTGGTTGGCGAAGATGATCGGGTTGCCCGGCAGGGCGGCGTCCGTGACCATCATCGGCATGCGGGTGAGCCGCACCGCGTCGACGAAGATCCCCCCGTGCTCGCGGATCGCCTCGACGTGACGCTCCGCGAGCCGCCGCGCATCCGTGTCGTCGAGGCCCGGCTGGAAGTCGTTCATGGGTGACCGTAGGCCGGGAGGGCGCCCCTGCCAAATCCCGGTCGCCGGCCCCGGCGGCCGATCAGGGCTTGGCCTTGGCCTCCGGCTCGCCCTTGCGCAGGGCGAGCTTCGGGTCGGACTTGGTCTCGACCTTCGCGGTCTTCACCGGGTGCGGCTTGGCCGCCGCCTTCGGGGCGACCGCCCCAGCGGCCTGCGCCGGCTTGGCCGCATCCGGCACTACGGCGGCATCCACCGCCGGGGTGGCGGGGGCGGGCTTCTCCTTGTCGAACAGCGAGCCGAGCAGCTTCTGGTAGCTGGCCGGATCGCCGTCGGCATCGGCGACCGCGATCCGGGCCGGCTTCTCGGAGACCGACGCGGTGGTCTCGATCCGGTCGGGCTCGGCCCGGTTGGCCATGAGCGTCGCGACGGCTGGCTTCTGGCCCCGGACGGGCTTGGCGGCGGCCTTGGACGGCGCCGGCTCGGCGGCCGCCATCATGGTCGGCTGGCCCTTCGGGCCGATCTCGATCTCCTGCGGCCCGGCCGCCAGGGTCTCGGGGCGGCTGACATCGCCGAGATTGTGCCGGCCGAACTCCTTGGCGTCGTAGGGCAGCACCGTCTCGGTGCCGCCGAGGCTCGCGAAGGCGCTGGCATTGTTCTGCGGGCGGAACACCGGGTTCTGGCCGCCATCCTGGTAGACGACCCGCACCGCCGGGGTGCCCTTGGCCACGAGTTCGGCGACCTCGCGCTCATCGCGCTCGCGCTTCTCGGCCACGACCGGGTCGACCTTCGGCTTGCACGAGCCGGCCGCCGCGTCCGAGCCGCCGAACACGTATTTGGTGCCGCACTGGCCGACCTTCGGCTCCTCACGCAGGGCCTCGAAATAGTCCGAGCCCTCCTTGAGGTTCTGCCAGAACGGCATGTTCGGGTCGTTGCGGAACTTGGCCATGTTCTGGGCCGTCATCCGGAACGGGTAGGACTGGAACTGGAAGCTGCGCTGCCCGCCGATGAACGCCTCCCGGGCCACCGCGTAGATCTCCGCGATGGTGGCGTCTGTCATGGCGAAGCACCCCGCCGACGAGCAGGTGCCGTGGACCATCAGGTACTTGCCGGTGCGGCCGTTGGCCCGGTCGACGGCATTCGGGAAGCCGGTGTCGAACGACAGGTAGTACGAGGAATTCGGGTTCATCAGCCCCGGGGTGATCGTGTAGAACCCCTCCGGCGCCTGCCGGTCGCCCTCGCGGACCTTCGGGCCCAGCTGACCGGACCAGCGGCAGATCGGGTAGGTCTTCAGCAGGGCGTAGCGCCCGTCGCTGCCGCGCTTCCAGACCTCCATCTCCGCTTCCTTCTTGTAGGCGCGGATCAGGATCGGGTCGGATTGCTGCATGCCCTTGGTCTGCATCAGGGCCAGCGTCTGGGGCGCGATCGGCGCGATGCTGCGCGCGGTCGGGCCGCTGATCCCGGAGCTGTCCTGGCAGCCGGCCAGAGCAAGGGCCAGCAGGGAAGCGGCCGCCAGCAGTCGCGCAGTCGCGAGACGCGCCGTCATGGGGAACCTCGTCGTCTTCGTGCCCCCGGCGGCCTTTTGATAGCCGACATCGGGGGCCACTCCCCAACCCAATAGGCTCGTTAAGCTTGCACCTTTGTTACCGCAAGCGCCCGGGTGCAACACTGCACCGGAGTCTCCGGTGGACGGCGATGCCGCCGGGCCTGCGGGAGAAGGCCTTTTGGGTCGGATCCGCGGCGACGAAAATTCTTTCCCCACGGCTTCGTAGGCGGCTCAGACGCCCACGCGTCCACTCCGTCATTCCGGGGCGCCGCTTCGTGGCCCCGGAATGACGGGGTGATTGATCCGTCTGCCTTATCGATGACGAGACGCATGCTGCACCGGCCGGCTTGCGCCGGTTCGGTAGAATCGCCAGCTTTCGATGACGGGCAACGGCTGCGGAATCAGCGAGCGATGGGCACCGGTATCCGGATCGATCCAGGCCTTACGGCGGCCGGAACCGGTTGGCGTCGGCCATGACGGCGCTCTCGCTCGACACCTATGCCCTGGTCCGCCGGCTCAAGGCCTCCGGTCTGTCCGAGGATCAGGCCGAGGCGATCACCAGCGCGATCCGCGAGAGCCGCGATGCCGATCTCGCGAACCTCGTCACGAAGACCGATCTGGCCGAGGCCAAGGTCGACATCATGAAATGGGTGATCGGCTCAATCGGCTTTCAGACGATCGTCATCGTCGGCGCGATCGTAGCTTTGTCGCGCACCATGCACTGACGGACCGGGTTTCCAAACGGCTCAGCCCTTTGGCGGGGTCTCGGGGCGGAGCCCCGATGGCATCGAGCTTCGCTCGACCCAGGGCTCCGCCCTGGACCCGCAAAAGGTCCCGGACCTTTTGAATCCGGGACCTCCAAGGGTGGCTGCAGGCCCGTGATCCGAAGAGATTATCCGCAGCTCGCCGCGGCGGTGGCGCGCACCCGTCCGTCCCGGCGCAGCCACAACAGGAAGACGAGCCCCAGCGCCGCCAAGGCGGCGCCCGCGAGGGGCACGGTCGTGTAGCCGAGCCCGGCATCGATCACGCCGCCGCCCACGGCCGCTCCGATCGCGTTGCCGAGGTTGAACGCGCCGATATTCATCGCCGAGGCGAGGTTGGGCGCTCCGCCGGCCTTCTCCATCACCCGCATCTGCAGGGGCGGCACCAGGGCGAAGCTCGCCACGCCCCAGAGCAGGATCAGCAGCGCCGCGCCGCCCTCCAGGCGCATGCCCCAGGCGAACAGGGCGAGCGCCGCGACCAGCCCCACCAGCGACCCGATGATCGTGCCGTCCACCGACCGGTCGGCCAGCTTTCCGCCGAGCCAGTTGCCGATTGTCAGGCCGACCCCGAACAGCATCAGCATCGCGGTGATGAACGGCGTCGTCGCGCCGGTCTCGGTCCGCAGGATCGGCACGATGTAGGTGAACACCGTGAACATCGCGCTGGCGCCGACCACCGTGAGCGCCAGGGCGGCGAGCACCGGGCCGCGCCCGAGCACGCGCAACTCGGCCCGCATATCGTCCCGGGCCTCGACCTTCAGCTCCGGCAGCGCGAGGCGCAGGGCCAGCATCGCGACCACGCCGACGCCCGCGATGCCCCAGAACGCCGCCCGCCAGCCGAGCATCTCCCCGATCCAGGCGGCGAGCGGCACGCCGCCGATCGTCGCCACCGTCAGCCCCGAGAACATCGACGCGACCGCGGCGGCCCGGTGCTCCGGGGGCACGATCCCGGCCGCCACCACCGAGCCGATGCCGAAGAAGGCGCCGTGGTTCAGCGCGGTGACCAGCCGGGCGACGACCAGCATGGCGTAGCTGTCGGCGACGGCCGCGAGCAGGTTGCCGAGGGTGAAGATCGCCATCAGCCCGACCAGCAGCCGGCGCCGGGGCACCCGCGCGGCGGCCAGCGTCATCACCGGCGCGCCGACCTGGACGCCGAGCGCGTAGGCGCTGACCACGAGGCCGGCCGCGGGAATCGAGGTCTTCAGATCGCCGGCGATGAGCGGCAGCATGCCCATCGGGGTGAATTCCGTGACGCCGATGCCGAAGGCGCCGATTGCCAGGGCCAACAGGGGAGGATTGATCGCCATGAGGGGGCTCCGGTTGTTCCGGACCCGCACGTGGCGGATTCGGTGCGCGGGGAGTAGCCTGTCGGCGGGACCAAGATCTGTGCGGGAGAGGCACGAATGCTGCGCGACAAGGCCGATCGCGCCGGGGACATGGTCGTGTTCGTGGCGGTGGCGGAGGCCGGCAGCCTGTCCGGGGCGGCGCGCCGGCTCGGGCTCACACCCTCGGCGGTGAGCCGGGTCGTGGCCCGGATCGAGGCGCGGCTCGGCGTGCAGCTCCTGGTCCGGACCACCCGGACCCTGCGCCTCACCGCCGAGGGCGAGACCTACGGGCGTGCGGCGCGGCGCATCCTGGCCGATCTCGACGAGACCGAGACAGCTTTGTCCGACCGGGGCTGCCCGCGCGGGCGGGTCCGGGTCAGCGCCGCCACCGCCCATGGCCGGCTGGTGATCGTGCCGCTGCTCGGGGCGTTCGTGGCCCGCCATCCCGGCATCGTGGTCGAGATCGACCTGAGCGACGAGATCGCCGACGTGCTCGGCGGCCGGGCCGATATCGGCATCCGGTTCGGCCCCCTGGCCGACAGCCCGCTCACCGCCCGGCGGCTGGGCGAGACCGGCCGGACCGTGGTGGCCGCCCCCGCCTATCTCGCCCGAGCCGGGACCCCGCGCCGGCCCGCCGACCTCGCCGACCACAACTGCCTGGATTTCACCTTCCGCCGGAGCGAGCCCGGCTGGCCGTTCCGCGAAGCGGAGCGCGACGTCATCCTGCCGGTGCGCGGTACGATCGCGGCCAATAACGGCGAGACCCTGGTGCAGCTGGCGCTCGGCGGCGTCGGCATCACCCGGGTCGGGACCTTCCACGTCGCCGACGACCTCGCCGCCGGCCGGCTGGTGCCGCTCCTGGAGCCGTTCAATCCCCAGGACCGCGAGGCGATCCACGCGGTGTTCGTGGGCGGACCGGCCATGCCGGCCCGGGTGCGGGTGCTGGTGGATTTTCTGGCGGAGCGGATGCGCGGGGGGTGAGCGGCGCCGCGAGCAGCGCGAGCACCGCCACGGCGCAGGCGATTGTGAGGGCGGCCAGGGTCCAGGACAGGGTGGTGAAGGCCGCCTGGTAGGCCTGGGTCAGGGTGGCGTCGTCGAGGCCGGGCAGCAGCGCCCGGGCGGCGTCCGGATCCCCCACCGCCAGGCGCTGGCCCGCCTGTGCGCGGGACGCGTCGGGCAGGCCCGGGATCCGGCGCAGCTCCGCCGCGATGCGGCCGGCGAGCGCCGCGCTGATCAGGGCGAGCGCCACGCCCTCCCCGGCGACCCGGACCGTTCCGAAGATGCCCGCCGCCATGCCGGCGCGCTCCCGGGGCACGACGGCGACCGACAAGCCGTCCATCAGGCCCCAGGGCAGGCCGCTGCCCAGGCCGATGAGCAGCATCGGCGCCAGAACCGCGCGGCTGCCGATTTCGATGAAGCCGAGCCAGACCAGGCCGATTGCCGCCACCAGCAGGCCGAGCCCCGAGAGCAGGCCGGGCGGGACGCGCCGCGCCAGGGCGGCGGCCGCCATCGGGACGACCAGCATCGGCGCCGAGAGCGCCAGCATCAGGAACCCGGCCTCCATCTCGCTCCGGCCTTCGATGCCGATGAAGCGCAGGGGCAGGAGCACCAGCAGCACCACGAAGCCCGCGCAGGTCGCGACCGGCAGCATCTGCACGCCGACGAAGCGCCTGTAGCGGAACAGGCGGAGGTCGAGCATCGGCCGGGCGGCGCGGGTCTCGATGATCACGAAGGCTGCGAGGAGCAGCGCGGCGGCCGCGAGCAGCCCGCGCAGCGCCGGGCTGTCCCAGCCGCGGCCCGGCGCCTCGATCACCGCCACCGTCAGGGCGGTGAGCATCGCGGTGAAGCTCACCGTCCCCGGCCAGTCGAGGCTGCGCGCATGCGGGTCGCGGGTCTCGCGCATCCGCGGCGGCCCGAGCACCAGCGCGGCCGCGCCCACCAGCGCACCGGCCAGGAAGATCGCGCGCCAGCCGGCGCCGGCGATCAGGAAGCCGGTGACGATCGGGCCGAAGGCCAGGCCGACGCCGAAGGTGGTCCCGAGCAGGCTGAAGGCCCGGGTGCGGGCATGGCCGTCGAATTCCTGGGCGAGCGCCGCGGTGCCGCCCGCGAGAGCGGCGGCGGCGCCGATTCCCTGCCCGGCCCGGAGCAGGTCGACCACCCAGAGCGCGGGGGCAAATCCCAGGGCCAGGGAAAACCCGGTGACGGTCGCCACGCCCGCCGTGAAGACCAGCCTGCGGCCGTAGCGGTCGGCCAGGGTCCCGGCCGCCATCAGCAGGCTGCCGAAGGTCAGCATGAAGCCGTTGGTGATCCAGGTCAGCGCCTCCGGCGAGCCGCCGAGTTCGCGCCCGATGGACGGCGTCGCCACCGCGCCGGCGGAAAAGCTGAGCGGCAGGATCAGGGCGGCGAGGCAGATCGCGGCCAGGACCAGCGGGTCGCCCGTCGGGGCGGGATGTGGGGTGTCGGGCATGGACGGGCTCCGGTCGGGACGAGCCGGGACCCTCGCTCGCGGAACCGGCGCCGTTAATCCCGCGCCTAGTCCTTTCATTCCGGACCGGGACGCTCTAATCGCCCGGCATGAACAGCCTCGGCGACATCGCGGCCTTCGTGCGCAGCGCGGAGCGGTTGAGCTTCGTCGAAGCCGGGCGCGACCTGCGCCTGTCGGCCTCGGCGGTGGGCAAGGCCGTGGCGCGGCTCGAGGCGGAACTCGGGGTGCGCCTGTTCCACCGGACCACCCGGCGGGTCTCGCTCACCGAGGAGGGCGCCCTGCTCCAGGCCCGCTGCCGGGCGATCCTCGACGACCTGCGCGAGGCCGAGGCGCTGGTCACGCAGAGCCGGCGGGCGCCGCGCGGCATCCTGCGGATCAGCCTGCCGATCGTCGGCTACCGCTTCCTGCTGCCGGTGCTGCCGGAGTTCCGGGCGCTCTATCCCGAGATCGAGCTCGAGCTCGATTTCAACGATCGCCAGGTCGACCTGGTGGAATCCGGCATGGATGCCGCGATCCGCAGCGGCAGCCTGGTCGATTCGCGCCTGATGGCCCGGCGCCTCGGCCCGTTCCGGTTCGTGCTCTGCGCCGCGCCGGCCTATCTCGACCGGGCCGGCACGCCCCGGCACCCGGCCGAGCTGGCGGGCCACGCCGCCCTGCGCTTCCGCTTCCCCACATCCGGCAAGCTGCAGGACTGGACCCTCGCCGAGCCGCCGCCCGCGGGCCTGCGCACCGCGCTCACCTGCAACAACATGGAGGCCCTGCGCGCCGCCGCGATCGGCGGCCTGGGCATCGGCTGCATGCCGGATTTCCTGGCGGAGTCGGCCCTGCGCGCTGGCACCCTGATCCGGATCCTCGACCCGTACCTCACCGATCCCGGCCAATTCTCGATCCTGTGGCCGTCCGGGCGGCACATGTCGGCCCGGCTGCGTGCCTTCGTGGATTTCGTGAGCGCGCGGTTGTTTAAGGCCGAAGAGGCTGGACCCGGCGGCTGCTGCGCCGAAACATTCCCACCCACCCCCTCATCCTGAGATGCGAACCCAGTGAGCCTCGAAGGCGGGCTCCGGGGATCGCGCCGCTGGCTGGAGGGCGCCTTCGAGGGCTTCGCTTCGCGACGCCGCTTCAGGATGAGGGGGAGATCTGGAATACAGGGAGCCCGGCCCCGGGGCGATCGCGCCCTACGCGAACAAAACCGGCCGCCGTGCCGCCTCGGTGCGGATGATCTCCACGAGCTGCGCGTCCTCGGCCGGGTCGGCGAGGCGCAGGCCGACTGGGGTCGAGCGGGTCTGGATCGTCAGCCAGCGCAAGGTCGGCCGGAGGTCCGCGGCCTCCACCACCGCCACCCCGGGATGCTCCGGCTGGAGCTGCAGGAAGGTCAGGTGGTTGCGGCTCGCCCGGCGGCCGAGGAGGTCGTCGATCGCTTCGATCGTCTCCCGGGGCGTGTGCAGATGGGTCATCATCCACAACCGGTTCTCGGTGCCGGGCGTGTCCAGGGCCACGCGCAGGCGGCGCACGCCCTCGGTCAGGAAGGCGTAATCCGCCGCGTTCGCCGCCGGGTCATGGTGGTTGAACACGCATTCGAGCCCGTGCCGCTCCCGGTAGAGCCGGTGCCGGCCGCGCCAGATGTCGGGGCCGCGCCGCTCCGCTTCCGGGATGCTCTCGAGCTGGTCCCGGTCGGTGAGCGCGGCGAAATCGTCGTCCAGGCAGTCCCGGACCATGCCGGGCATGGAGAAGATCCAGTCGAGCGGGCCGGACCAATGGCGCAGGTCCAGGGTCTTGAGCACGTGCGCCATCTGGCAATTGCAGCCGAGCGAGACGTGGTTGTGCCCGCCCGGCTCGCGCGCGTCGCGCCGCCCGAGGAGCCGCCCGAGGGCGCCCAGCAGGCCGCCCGTCGCGCCGGGGGACGTCATACGGTTCGCCCTTGCGGCTGACGCCTCCAGGGCGGTCCGCCGCACGCAGCCAAGTGTACGCAGGCCGCGCAAGCTTGCCGGCGGCGACGCGCATTCGCGCTTGCCGACGGCCGAACGCCTCGAACGTCAAAAGTTTCGGCCGTCGGACTCACAGGGTCCGGCCGATGGCGAGGAATTTCTCGGCGCGGCGGTCGCGGATCTCCACCGGGGTCAGGCCCTCGAACTGGGCGAGCGACTCGGCGATGGCGTCGCCCGCGCCGCGGATCGCCGCCTCGCGGTCGCGATGCGCGCCGCCGGTGGCCTCCGGGATGATCCCGTCGATGACGCCGAGCCGCAGCAGGTCCTGGGCGGTGATCTTCATGGCGGTGGCGGCCTCGTGGGCCCGGCCCTGGTCGCGCCACAGGATCGAGGCGGCGCCCTCCGGCGAGATCACCCCGTAGATCGCGTGCTCCAGCATCAGCACCCGGTTGGCGGTGGCGAGCGCGATGGCGCCGCCCGAGCCGCCCTCCCCGATCACCACGGCGACGTTGGGCACGCCCAGCGCCAGGCAGGCCTCGGTGGAGCGGGCGATGGCCTCGGCCTGGCCGCGCTCCTCGGCCTCGATGCCCGGATAGGCGCCGGCCGTGTCCACGAAGGCGATCACCGGCAGGCCGAACCGGTCGGCGGTCTCCATCAGCCGGACCGCCTTGCGGTATCCCTCGGGCCGGGCCATCCCGAAATTGTGGCGCAGCCGCGCCTCGGTGGTGGCGCCCTTCTCCTGGCCGAGCACCAGGACCGGGCGCCCGCGGAAGCGGCCGAAGCCGCCCAGGATCGCCTCGTCCTCGCCGAAGCTGCGGTCGCCGGCGAGCGGCGTGAACTCGGTGATCAGCCCGGCGCAGTAATCCACGAAATGCGGGCGCTGCGGGTGGCGGGCCACCTGGGTCTTCTGCCAGGGCGTGAGGCTCGCGTAGATCTCGGCCAGGGCCTGGCCGGCCTTAGCCTCCAGCCGGCCGACCTCTTCGGAGATCGAGACGGCGCCGTCGCGCTCGCCGACCGCCCGCAATTCCTCGAGCTTGGCCTCCAGCTCGGCAACCGGCTTCTCGAAGTCGAGGTAGGTGCGCGTCACCGCCATCGTGTCACAGGTCTTCCCGGGTTCGCCGCTCCGGAAGCGGCGGGCGCGAGGTGTTGGCGATGGCGGGTGTGGTGTCAACCGGCGCCGGGTTCGAGCAGCTTTGCACGCGCATCCCGGGGTGGGATTTTTCGGCGGCGCAGTTGTGGTGGCGGAAGGATGCGTCAGGCCGAGGCGCGCGGTCTCGTGAGGTGCGCGGGGCGTCTCGGCACGAGCTCATGCAGGGCGCGGCAGGCCCCTCTCCCGTGCGGGAGAGGGGACCCGCGCCTCGTCCAGAAGCCCGTGACTCCAGCTACCCGCTCGCGATGGGCGACCTGCGACCAGCGCCATCCGTCATATCGACCGGCCAGCGTTCAACACGGCCAGCCCACCCAATCCCAAAAAAATCAGGCCGCCAGCTCTTCCCGGGCGATGCGGCGGCAATGCTCCAGGTAGCCGCGCTGGTGCGCGCCCATCAGGTCGGTCACCGCGGACCAGAGCCAGCCGGGGGTGTCGGGGCCCTGGCCGGGGGCGCGCACGGTGTCGCTCCAGGCCTGGCGGTCGGATGCCGACATCTGGCGGCCGTGGGCGCGGCCCAGGATGGCGGCGAGATGGCCGGAGACCCGCACCGCCTCCCCCCGGGAGAATTGCTCGGCGTCGATCTTGAGATCCTGCGGCATCAGCTCGCGGACCGTGACCGGGGTGCCCTGGAAATGCGTGGCGACCATCCGGTCGCCGAGATTCGGCGACAGGGCGCGGGCGCCGGCCACGACCCGGGCGGCCGGGTCGGCCGGCATGTCGGCCCCCGGGGCGGCCGGGGCCAGGAACGGCACCGCCTCCTTGACGTCGAGGAGGGCGAGATGCGGGCGGTCGCCGCCCAGGATCTCCACCAGGCCGGCGTAGCGCAGGCGGCCGAGCGAGCTGCAGCCCTTGATCCAGTAGGCGGCATCGAGCAGCCGGATCCCCGCCCCGGCCTCGGCGCCGCCGAGCGCCAGGACCAGCCGGTGCACCTCCGGGTCGCGGCTCAGCGCCTCGAACGCCTCCTGCTCGGCGGCGTCAAGGTCGAAGAACCGGTCGCCGCGCGGCAGGCGGGCATCCTTCCCCTTGAGCCGCTCCCGGGACAGGTGGCGCCAGCGTCGACCGAGCGCCCGGCGGCGCGTGGTGGCGACGATCTCGGATTCGGCGACGCCCCGCTCGGCCTGTTCGGGATCGAGAACGCCGTCGGCGTAGCCCACCGCCATGGCATCCATCATCCGGGCGGTGACGATGCCCGGCAGGGTCGCGTTGAGCGCGGCGGTGACGAGCGACAGGGCCAGCCGGACGAGGTCGAAGGCCGGGTTCGACACCAGGGTCTGGTCGAGGTCGCGGATCTGGATGTCGATCCGCCCGTCGGGGCCGGCGACCGCGCCGAGATTGCCGAGATGGGCGTCGCCGCAGATCCAGACCGGCGGCCCCTCCGGCAGGGTGCCGGCCGGCATGGCGGCGATCAGGTCGTAGAACTGCGCGGTGCTGCCCCGGACATAGGCGTGCGGCGAGGAAGCGATCTTGCACAGGCGGCGCTGTTCCAGCTCGCTCGCCTCGCGCCCAGACCGGGCCGGCACCTGCATATCCATCCGCGTCGTCCGATCCTCTGCTGCACCCGATCCGAACCGGGTCGGATCGATGTTGGGTGCGAGGTTAGATTTTCATCCTTAAGCGCGGGTGAGCATTTTGCCGCATCTCGCGTGCGGCGCGTTTCCGCCGGGGGCGCCGCTCCCTGTGGGATCCGGGAGCGCCCTCCGCCGCGACAGACCGACCTGCGTGCGGCGCGGGACGGTCGCGGTTGAGGGCCGTGATCGTCGCGATGCGTCGGGGCGGATCATCCCCGGCCCGTGCCGGGTCGGTGGCCGGACAGGGCTATGGAGGCATTATTCCGGCTAAGATGATCGATGATGTAAAAACAATGCATCTGATATATTTTTCAGAATATGCCGGATAAAAAATCTGAAATCAAAGACATTCATATTCGTATTGCAAATGTAGACCTGCAATTTTGTCTTGAATGTGTCGCATGTTGCGCTTAGGCCGCGGCGGAAACAGGAATCTGTCGCGTGAAGCACCGTAATGTCCGCGTCGGCATCGCCGCGTTGGCCGTATTTTCCGTCGAGCTCCGTGCGATTCCGGTCGGCGCGAGCGATTATACGGTGCCGGCGAATTCGACGAGCAAGTCGGCGATACCGGTGTCCGGACGTGATACCGTGACCGTCGGTGCCGGCGGCGCGCTTTCCGTCAAAGAAAAGGCGGCGATCAACTGGAACGGTGCGTCCACCGATGTGAAGATCACCAATTCCGGCACAATCGAGTCAACCAAGGCGGGCGGCCGGGCGATCGACGCCTCAGGCGACGCCAACAACCGCAGCTTGACTCTGGAGAACACGAAGGACGCGATCATCAAATCCGACAGCGATGCGTTCCGCATCAACGTCAACCCGACCGGCGGCACCGTAAGGGTGAACAACGCGGGAACCATCCAGTCGACGACGAAGCGGGCGCTGGATTTCGAGGCAGCCGCCAGCGGCAGCGCCACGATCACGATCACCAACACCGCCACCGGCATGATCAAGTCCGACGGCGACGACGCGATCCGGCCCGGCCAGGGGGCGACGATCAACAATTCCGGCACGATCCGGACGGATGGTCTGGCCGCCGACAAGGCGGACGGCATCGATTTCAAGGGTGCCACCGTCGGGACGGTGAACAACACCGACAGCGGCACGATCTCTGGCGCCCGCCACGGCGTCACCCTGGGCGGCAACAACGGCGCCGGCTCCGTGACGGTGACCAACGCGGCGGGTGCTACCATCACCGGTCGCAGCGGCTCGGGCGTCGGTTCGGATGCCGGTGGTACGGTCACGAATTACGGTACGATCGAGGGGGCCTATTCCGGCTCGGGCGACGGTGACGGCGACGGCGTCGATATCGACTACGCCGGCACGATCACCAATTACGGCACGATCAAGGGCACCGGCGCCGGCGGCTACGACAAGGGCGGCCGGGCCAATAACAGCGAAGGCATCTCGCTCGGCGGCGGCACCATCACCAATTCCGGCACGATCTCCGGCGCCAAGTACGGCATCGTGGTCAACAACGACTCGAATCCCGACAACAGCCGCAGCGGCGTCGCCGCGACCACGATCACCAACGAGGTCGGCGGCACGATCGAGGGCAAAGACGGCTACGCGATCCGGCTGGAGAACAAGCTCGGCACCGCGGCCGACAACGACACGATCGTCAACAAGGGCACGATCATCGGCAACGGCACGATCCCGGATCCGACCGCGGTGGTGACCCTTCAGAGCGGCAGCGTGGACGGCGGCTCGGTCGGGACGTTGGACGGGGTGCGCTACACCGGCACCGGCTCGGCCCGCTTCATCCGCGGCGACGGTGCCGCGATCCAGATGGGCGAGGGTGACGACGTCCTGACCAATTACGGCACGATCACCGGCAACACCGGCCGGGCGATCAGCCTGGAGGGCGGCAACGACACGCTCAACCTCTTCACCGGCTCGACCATCACCGGCCGGATCGACGGCGGCGCCGGCGCCGACACCCTCAACCTCGACAAGGCCGTCACGGGGACCGGCGCCGGCACGCTGGCGAACGTGATCCATTTCGAGGTGCTGAACGTCAAGGGCGGCACCTGGAAGCTTTTGGACGATCAAGCCTACGCGAACGGCGCGACGATCGCAGCCGGGGCGACGCTCCAGGTCGGCGACGGCGCCACCGCGGGATCGCTGGCGGCCGATGTCGCCAATGCCGGGGCGCTGATCTTCAACCGGACCGACACGTCGAGCTACGCCGGGGTGATCTCCGGGAGTGGCAGCCTGACCAAGGCGGGCACCGGAACCCTGACCCTGACGGGCGCCAGCACCTATACGGGCGCCACCACGATCTCGGAGGGCACGCTCACGATCCAGAGCGCCACGGCGCTGGGCGCGGCGGACGGCACGGCGGCCACCGGCACCACGGTCGCCTCCGGCGCGACCCTGGCGCTGAAGGGCGGCATTGCGGTGGGCAACGAGGCGCTGTCGCTCACCGGATATAGCCTGAACGCCTGCGGTGCCCTGTGCAACGTCTCCGGGATCAACAGTTATGCCGGGACGATCACCCTGACCGGCACCACGAGGATCGGCGCGGATGCCGGCAGGCTCACCCTGTCGGGCCCGATCGCGGGCGCTCCTGGGGCCGGCGTCGAGCTGGACCTGGGCGGTGCGGGTGACGGCATCGTCGCGGGCGACATCGGGAATGTCGGCACCGTCATCAAGGTCGGAGCCGGCACCTGGACGCTGACCGGAAAGAGCAGCCTCAGTGACCTCCTGTACGCATTCGGCGGAGCCCTGCGGCTGGAGGGGGGCGGCACGGTCGCGAGCGACAGGGGCATCGTCGGCGGCGACACCGCCACGACGGCTTCCGCGACGGTGACGGGCTCTGGCTCGACGTGGACGAATCGGAGCACGCTCGTCGTCGGTGACATCAACGGCACCGGCATCCTCACCGTGGCGGCGGGTGGCGCCGTGTCGATCGGGACGAACGGTGCCGGTACGATGACGCTGGCGAAAGGCAGCCGCTCGACCGGTATGCTCAATATCGGCGCCGCCGCGGGCGAGACGGCGGTCGCCGCCGGCACGGTGACGGCGGGCGAGGTGGCGTTCGGCGCCGGCACCGGCACGATCACGTTCAACCATACCGGCAACCCGGATGGCTCGGCCGTCACCTTCGCACCGAAGATCACCGGCGTCGGCAGCCTCAACCACCTCGCCGGCACCACGATCCTGTCAGGCGCCAGCACCTATTCCGGCACCACCACGATCGCGGGCGGCACGCTCCGCGTAGCCAACGCCACGGCGCTCGGCGCGGCGGACGGCACGGCCGCCAACGGCACGACGGTCGCCTCGGGCGCGACCCTGGCGCTGCAGGGCGGGATCGCGGTGGGCAACGAAGCCCTGTCGCTCGCCGGCACGGGCGTGGGCGGGGGCGGCGCCCTGCGCAACGTGTCGGGCGACAACAGCTATGCCGGGGCGATCACGCTAACGGACAACAGCCGCATCGCCGCGGATGCCGACAGGTTGACCCTCTCGGGCAGCCTCGCCGCTTCCGGCGGCGGCTGGGTGCTGACACTGGGCGGTGTCGGCGACGGGCGTATCACCGGCACCATCGGCAACACGATTGGTTCGCTCCTCAAGGACGGGACGGGCACCTGGACCGTGACGGGACAGGCCACGCTCGCGAACGAGGTGCAGTCGAGCGGCGGCACGCTGACCATCGCCGAGGGCGGACGCCTGTCCAACAGCGACGGCTTCGTCGGTCACGATACCGGCTCGTCCGGGACGATGACGGTGACTGGGACGGGCTCGACCTGGACCAATAGAGCCGGCCTCGTAGTCGGCTTCGGCGGCACGGGCACGCTCGCCATCCAGGGCGGCGGCCAAGTGTCGAACAGGAACGGCACCATCGGCTACTTCGCCACGTCGTCCGGGACGGTGACGGTGACTGGGACGGGCTCGACCTGGACCAATAAGAACAGCCTCTATGTCGGCCACGGCGGCACGGGCACGCTCACGGTGGCGGATGGCGGCCTTGTATCGGCCGGCGCCAATGGCACGGGCACCGTGTCGGTTGCCTCCCTGAGCGGCTCGACCGGCACGCTCGCCATTGGTGCGGCCGCGGGGCAGCCGGCGGTTGCCGCCGGCACGGTGCAGGCGAGCAAGGTGGCGTTCGGCGCCGGCACCGGCACGATCACGTTCAATCATACCGGCAACCCGGACGGAACGGCCGTCGCCTTCGTGCCGACGATCACCGGAACCGGCACGGTCAGCCATCTCGCTGGCACCACGATCCTGACCGGTGCCAACAGCTATACCGGCGCCACCACGGTCTCGGGCGGCACGCTCAGCGCCGCCAATGCCACGGCGCTCGGCACCTCTGCCGCCAAGGTCACGGCCGGCGGCACGCTCGACGTCAACGGTGTCACGATCGCCAACGCCCTGACCCTGGCCGGCTCCGGTGCGGGCGGCGCGGGGGCGCTCACCGGCACCGGCGCCGCCGGGGTCTCGGGCGCGATCACGCTGGCCGGCGATGCCGCCCTCGGTGGAAGCGGCACGCTGACGCTGTCCGGCGGCATCGGCGATGGCGGCAACGGCTATGGCCTGACCAAGCTCGGCACCGGCACCGCGATCCTGACCGGCACCAGCACCTATACCGGCGCCACGACCCTCCAGGACGGCACCCTGCGGGCCGGGGCGGCCGGGGCGTTCGCGCCGGTCTCGGCGGTGACGGTGGCCTCCGGCGCGACCCTCGATCTGGCGGGATTTAACCAGGGCATCGGCTCGCTGGCGGGCACCGGCCGCGTCAGCCTCGGCGCAGGCACGCTGACGGCCGGGGCCGACAACAGCTCCACCGCCTTCTCGGGCACGATCACGGGCAGCGGCGGCCTGGCCAAGGCCGGGACCGGAACCCTGACCCTCTCGGGCGTCAACACCTATACCGGTCCCTCCACGATCGCGGGCGGCACCCTGGCCTTGACCGGGGCCGGCTCGGTGGCGGCCTCCAGCGGCGTCGCCCTGGCCGGCGGGGCGACCTTCGACATCGGCGGCCTGACCGCCGGCACCGCGATCGCCAGCCTGACCGACACCGCCCCCGGCCAGGCCGGCACCGTGGCGCTCGGCGCCAACACCCTCACCCTCACCCGCGCGGCGGGCAGCTACGGGGGCGCCATCCTGGGCACCGGCGGCCTGACCCTGGCCGGCGGCACCCAGATTCTCGCGGGCCACGCCCGCCATACCGGCGCCACCGCCCTGGAGAGCGGCACCCTGCGGGCCGGGGCGGCCGGGGCGTTCGCGCCGGTCTCGGCGGTGATGGTGGCCTCCGGCGCGACCCTCGATCTGGCGGGATTCGACCAGGGCATCGGCTCGCTGGCGGGTGCCGGCCGCGTCAGCCTCGGCGCGGGCACGCTGACGGCCGGGGCCGACAACAGCTCCACCGCGTTCTCGGGCACGATCACGGGCAGCGGCGGCCTGGCCAAGGCCGGGACCGGCACCCTGACCCTCTCAGGCAGCAACAGCTACAGCGGCGGCACCGCGCTCCTCGGCGGGACGCTGGCGATCGCCGCCGACGCCAGTCTCGGCGCGTCGGCGGGCGGCCTGCGCTTCGATGGCGGCACCCTGGTGACGACCGCCAGCCTCGCCATGGCCCGGCCGGTGACGCTGGCCGGCGACGCCCGCCTGCGCCCCGCCTCGGGGACGAGCCTGACCCTGAACGGGTCGGTCACCGGGCCGGGCGGCCTCGTCCAGGACGGGGAAGGCACCACGATCCTCGCCGGCCGCAACACCTATGCGGGCGCTACCACGGTGGCGGGCGGGACGCTGCAGATCGACGGGGTGCTGAGCGCCTCGGAGGTGACGGTCCGGCGCGGGGGCACGCTGGCGGGTTCGGGCAAGATCGGCGACCCGCTGATCGAGGCCGGCGGCCGGTTGGCGCCGGGCAGCGCCGCGGCGATCGGCACGCTGTCGATCCACGGGCCGCTGACCTTCGCGGCGGGCTCGTTCTACACGGTCAAGCTGACGCCCGCCGCCAACGACCGGACCGACGTGACCGGTCCGGTGGCGCTCCAGGGCGGGACCGTCCAGGTTCTGGCCGGCGCCGGGACTTACACGCCGGCGCTGCGCTACACGCTGCTGACCGCCACGGACGGGGTGACGGGCCGGTTCTCCGCGCTGCAGACGACCAGCAACCTCGCCTTCCTGACGCCCTCCTTGAACTACGATGCGCACAGCGTGTCGCTGGGCTTCGCGCAGACGGCGCCGATAACCAGCGTGGTCACAACGCCGAACCAGACCGGGCCGGCGGCGGCGCTGAACGGCGTCGGGCCGACCGTGACCTCGACCGCCCAGCCCTCGGCGACGGCCCAGAGCGCCTCGACCGCCCAGCCCTCGGCGACGGCCCAGAGCGCCTCGGCCAGCCCGGCCGCGCCGACGGTGACGCAGGCGAGCACGGTGCATACCAGCGTGGCGGCCGACGGGACCACCACCACGACGATCAGCAACAGCGGCGGCACCACCGTGGTCGTCGCCTCCCCGGCCGCCCAGGTGGCCACCGCGGTGCTGAACCAGACCGCCCCGGGCGCGGCCCAGGCCCTCACTGCGATCTCCGGCGAGGCCCATGCCGCCGATATCGGCGTCGTGGCGCAGAGCGCCGCGATCGTCGAGGCGACGCTGCTCGATCACCTGCGCTTCGGCATGGCGCCTCTCGGTGAGGCGGCGGGCCTGTGGTCGGAGACGGACCTCGCCGGCCGGATCCCCGCCGGCACCACCGTCCCGGCAGCCTACGCGGCCGCTCTGCCCGGCGAGCCGGCCATCGGCCTCGTTCCGGTCGCGCCGGCGCGGGCGAACTATGCGCTCTGGGGCCAGGCCCTGGGGGCGTTCGGCAGCACGCGCGGCAACGGCAACGCCGCCCGCCTGACCCGGGATATGGGCGGGTTCGTGATGGGGGCCGAGACCGGGTTCGGCGCGCTGAGCCTGCCGGGCCTGACCGATCTGCGGTTGGGCGTGGCGGCGGGCTACAGCGTCGCCGGGTTCGACATTCCGGCGCGGCGGTCGAGCGGCCAGGTGGAGAGCGCGTTCGGGGCGATCTATGGAAGGGCGTCCCTGGGCGCAGTGGAGCTACGGGGCGGTGCCGTCTACGGCAGCGAGGCGTTCGACACCCGGCGCCAGGTGCAGTTCCCCGGCTTCTCGCAGGCGGTGACCGGGAAGGCGGGCGGCGACACGCTGCAGGCCTTCGGCGAGGCGGGGTACCGGATCGCCTACGGTCCAAGGGTGCTGGAGCCCTTCGTGGGCGGCACGACGCTGCATGTCCGGCGCGACGGGTTCGCGGAGCGCGGCGGTGCGGCGGCGCTGCGGGTCTCCGGGCACCATGACGCCGTGCAGACGGCGACCGCGGGCGTCCAGGGTGAGATCGGTCTGGCGGATCTTCTGGGCCTGGACGTCCCGGTTCTGGCGCGCGGCCTCGTGGGCTACAGGCGGGCGTTCGGGGACGTGGTGCCGCGGGCGCTGGTGGCGTTCGCGGGCGGGCGTGCGTTCCAGACCGCGGGGGTGCCGCTGGCGCGGGACGCGGTCGTGGCTTCGGCGGGGATCGAGGCGCGGGTTGCGACGGGTCTGACGCTGGGGCTCGCCTATACCGGTCAGGTGGGCGAACGCGCCCAGGACCATGCCATGCGGGGCAGCCTGAACCTGCGCTGGTAAACCCCCTCAGGCCGCCTGCTGCTCGACCCGGTTCCGGCCCGAGGCCTTGGCCCGGTAGAGGGCGATGTCGGCGCGCTTGAGCATGTCGCCCGGGCCGGCATCCTCCGGGTGGCGGATCGCGACGCCGATCGAGACCGTCACGGGGATCGTCCGGGTCGCGCGCTGCACCGAGAACGGCAGCGCCTCGACCTTCTCGCGGATGCGCTCGGCGATGGCCCGGGCCTCGGCCAGGCCCGCCTCCGGCAGGATCACCACGATCTCCTCGCCGCCGTAGCGGGCGACGATGTCCACCGGCCGCGTGTCCTGGCGGACCCGCTCGGCGAAGGTGCGCAGCACCTCGTCGCCGGCCTCGTGGCCGTAGCTGTCGTTGATCGCCTTGAACCGGTCGATGTCGAGGATCAGGGCGGCGAGGCCCGGGCGCCGGGCGGCCTCGTCGGCGAACAGCGCGCCGAGATGGTTGTCGAGGTAGCGCCGGTTGTGCAGGCCGGTGAGCGCGTCGGTGACGGCGAGCTGGAGGGAGGCCTGCATGGCGCCCCGCAGGGCGTCCGTGAAGCGCTTGCGCTTCACCTGGGTGCGGACCCGGGCCATCAGCTCGTTGCGGTCGACCGGGCGCATCAGGAAATCGTGGACGCCGAAATCGAGACCGCGCACCACGCGGGCGCGGTCGTGCTCCTCGGCCACCATGATCAGCGGCATCGCCCGGGTGGCGTCCTGCGAGCGAAGCTGGCTGCACAGGCGCAGGCCGTCGAACCCGGCGAGGTCGAGGCTCACCAGGGCGAGGTCGAACCCGCCCTCGGTGGCCAGGCGCAAAGCCGCCTGCGGATCGGGCTCGATCGTCACCGCGTGATGCTGGCGCAGGGCACCGGCCATGCGCTCGGCCGAGCCGGGCCGGTCCTCGATCAGCAGGATCCTGGCGTCGAGGCCGGTCTCGGCGGTGGCCAGCGCCAGGGGATCGCCGATGCCGAACTCGCGCGAGGCCAGCGCCCGCTGGCGCAGCTCGTCGGTGACCGCCTTGAGGCGCACGAGGCTGCGCACCCGGCTGAACAGGGCGGTGTCGTCCACCGGCTTGGTGAGGAAGTCGTCGGCGCCGGCATCGAGGCCGCGCAGGCGGTCGGAGGGCTGGTCCAGCGCCGTGACCATCACCACCGGGATGTGGGCGGTGACGGGGTTGTTCTTCAGGTAGCGGCAGACCTCGAACCCGTCCATGCCGGGCATCATCACGTCGAGCAGGACGAGGTCGCACAGGCCCTTCTCGCAGATCGCGATCGCGTCCGGCCCGTTCATGGCGGCGATCGTGTCGAAATATTCGAGCCCGAGCTTCGTCTCGAGAAGCTTCACGTTCGGGAACAGGTCGTCGACGATCAGGACGCGGGCCGACATGGTTCCTCGCTGACGCGCGGTTGCGCGGTTCCGCCCGGGGCGGTCGGCCGTTCGCCGTTATCGGCGCGCCGCTCCGGCGTCACCGGGGCTCAAGATACGCGCGAACCGTTGCCAAAAACTTCGCGACGGAGATCGGCTTCGACAGATAGGCCTCGCAGCCGCCCTCGCGGATCCGCTCCTCGTCGCCCTTCATGGCGAAGGCCGTGATGGCGATGACCGGAATGCTCTTGAGGTCGTCATCCTCCTTGAGCCATTTGGTCACCTCGAGGCCGGAGACCTCGGGGAGCTGGATGTCCATGAGGATCAGGTCGGGGTGGTGCGCGCGGGCCAGCTCGATCGCCTCGATGCCGTGGGCGGTCTTCAGGGTCGCGTAGCCGTTCGCCTCCAAGAGGTCGTTGAACAGCTTCATGTTCAGTTCGTTGTCCTCGACGATCAGCACCGTCTTTTTCATGATCCGATGTCCCGGTGCGCGCCGATCATGATTAGCGGGCCGTGAAGCCCCTTGATGACCTTTGTAGCGATCACATGTTGATGAATGGCAAACCTCTTCAAGGGGCCGAATCTGCGGAACGGCTCGCCCTCGACGTTCTGCTGTGGATCGTGGCGGAGGATGACCGCCTCCTGCCCTTCCTGGCGGCGAGCGGCCTGAGCCCCGAGACCCTGCGGGAAAGCGCCCAGGAACCGGCGTTCCTGGCAGGCGTCCTCGACCATGTGATGGGGGACGAGGGCGTGCTGATGGCCTGCGCCGGGGCGCTGGAGATCAAGCCCGAACGGATCGCCGCGGCCTGGCGCATCCTGTCGCCGCAGCCGGAGGATGACTGGGCCTGAGGCGGCGGTTTGCCGCGTCTCGGGTCGAGAAGCGGACGTCTCGTCACCCACCTTGTCTTTCCGGGGCCGCGCAGCGGAGCCCGGAATCCAGAACCTCGGACGGTCCTCGGTTTTGCATCGTCGGCGGATCTGGATTCCGGGCTCGCCTACGGCGCCCCGGAATGACGGGATGGTTCTGCAGGCTTCAGCCTCACGGCGTGCAGCCCTTGTCTCCGTCCTTGGCGGCGCGGCCGGCCTGGGTGTCGATGTCGAGGGCGGTCATGTCGCCCAGGATGGCGAATTCGCCGTAATCGAGCTTGAGGGCGCCGCTGACGCCGTTCTCGTAGAGGTCGAAGCCGAGGGTGTAGATCGGCGTCCGCTCGCCCACCCCCGGCGTGTAGTAGCTCAGCCGCACCGGCCAGTGCGGCATGCCGGCGAGCGGGCCGTCGCGCAGGGGCTTGTCCCGGGCGGTATCCGCGGCCGGGCCGGTTCCGGCATGGCCGATCACCGCGAAGGTGTCGTAGATCTTCTTGCCGTCGTCGGAACCGTCGAACACCTTGGCCGAGAGGGTCGACTGGCCGGCGCGGGCCGCCGCGATCAGGTGGCGCATGTGCTCGCTCGGGAACAGGACCGGCCCCTCCACGGTGAACGGCTTGGCCGCGCCCTTGAGCTTCACCGTGACCGACTCCCCCTGCCCCTGCTCCGAGGCGGTGCCGTCCACCGGGGCGGCCGGCTGGTTGTTGGTGAGCGTCGTGGTCTTGAACCGGAACTCGCGGCCCTTGCCGCCCTCGAAGGTGGTGCTGCGCATGTCCGACAGGCGCGGGCCGGTCTCGCCCGAGGAGAGCTCGGTCACCTGCCGGGTCAGCATCGTGTAGCCGCGGCAAGCATCGCCCCGGAAATCGATGACGATGCGGCCGCGGGCGCTCTCCACCGAGCGGGTGCCGCCGCCCTCGGCCAGCGACAGGTCGTAGACCGCCCGGTGGTTGGCCAGAACGATCTCCTTGGCTTCCTGGCCAGGCGCGGGGGCCTCGGCCTTGGCCTCGGGGGCCGGCGGCTCGGATACGGCCGGCGCGGCGTGTGCCCCCCAGGCGGAGACGAGCAGGCCGGCCGTCAGGAGATGCGAGAGGCGCATGGATAATCCCGGTTCAAGGTCCGCCAGATAGCAGGCGACGCGAAAGGGGCAATCCTCGGGCATCGGGGCGGCCCGCGATATGGGGCTCCCAAAAGGCTGAGCCCTTTGGCGGGGTATCGAGGCGGAGCCCCGATGGACCAGGGCGCCGCCCTGGACCCGCGAAAGGTCCCGGACCTTTCGAAACCGTGACGCTCACCGGTAGCCCTGCGCCTGCAGGGTGAACAGCTCGGCGTAGCGGCCGCCCTGCCCCATCAGGGCGGCGTGGCTGCCCTCCTCGAGCAGCCGGCCGCCCTCCAGGACCAGAATCCGGTCGGCCATGCGCACCGTCGAGAAGCGGTGCGAGATCAGCACCGTGGTCCGGCCCGCCGACAGCTCCCGGAACCGGGCGAACACGTCGTGCTCGGCCCGCGCGTCGAGCGCTGCGGTCGGCTCGTCGAGGATCAGGATCTCGGCCTCGCGCATATAGGCCCGGGACAGGGCGACCTTCTGCCACTCGCCCCCGGACAGGTCGACGCCGCCGGCGAAGCGCTTGCCCAGCGGCTGGGCGTAGCCCTCCGGCAGGCGCTCGATCACCGGGGCGGCGAGCCCCCGGGCGGCAGCCGCCGCGATCCGGTCCCGGTCGTCGGCCGCCGCGATCCGGCCGACCGCGACGTTCTCGCCAGCGGTGAGGTCGAACCGGACGAAATCCTGGAAGATCGCCGCGACCCGGGCGCGGAGGTCGTCGAGGTCGTAGGCGGCGAGCGGCCGCCCGTCGAGGAGCACCCGGCCCTCGTGCGGGTCGTAGAGCCGGGTCATCAGCTTGACGATCGTGGTCTTGCCGGCGCCGTTGCCGCCGACGAGCGCCACGGTCTCCCCGGCCCGCACCGCGAAGGACAGGCCGCGCAGGGCCCAGGTCTCGGTTCCGGGATAGCGGTAGCCGACATCCTCGAACACCAGCCCCGCGCGGATCGGGCTCGGCACCGGCACGGGCTGCGCGGGCGAGCGGATCTCCGGCCGGATCGCGAAGAACGAGAAGAAATCGTCGAGATACTGCGCCTGCCCGCTGATCTGGGTGAGCCCCAGCAGCAGCCCCTCGATGCCGCCGCGCAGGCGCTGGAACGCGCCGGCCAGGAAGGCGAGGTCGCCGATCGAGAAGGCGCCGGCCACGGTCCGCCAGACGATCACCGCGTAGGCCGCGTAATAGGCCAGGGTGCCAAGGCTCGCGAAGGCGAAACCCCAGCGCGCCCGGGCGGTGGCGAGCGCCCGGTTCTCGGCGAGCAGGTTCTGCGCCAGCGCCCCGTAGAGCGCGGTGATGTAGCCCGAGAGGCCGAAGAGCTTGACCTCCTTGGCGGTCTCGACGCTGGCGCCGAGGTAGCGCAGGTAATCGATCCGCCGCCGCTCCGGGCTGCGGATCCAGGCCAGGCGATAGCCGGCCTTGGTGAAGTGCCACTCGTTGAGGAGCGCCGGCACCAGGGCGGCGGCGATCAGCACTACCAGCCAGGGCGTGAAGGCCGCCACCCCGGCGGTGAGCGAGGCCAGCGTCACCAGGGCCTGGAACTGCCCGAAGACGGTGCCGATCAGCCCGGTGCGGCCGCTGACCTGCCGGCGCGCCCGCTCCAGCCGGTCCTGCTGGGCGCTGTCCTCGAACTGCGCGAGGTCCAGGGAGGCGGCATGGGTCATCAGCCGCAGGGAGGCGGCGTTGGCGTAGAGGTCGCCGATCAGGGTCTCGGTCAGGCTCGCGAGCCGGCCGGTGAGGTCGGAGAGCAGGGCCAGACCGAGCTCGGCCGCCACCAGCCAGACGAGCCGGGCCCGGCCGGGATCGGCGAGCCAGTCCGAAAGCCCCGCCGCCGGCGCCGGGCGGGCATGCTCGGCCACGATGCCGTCGAGGATCAGCTTGGCGAGGTAGAGCGACAGGATCGGCAGGCAGGCCGCCACGAGGCGCAAGCCCAGGCTCGCCGCGAGCAGGCGCGGGCTCGCCGCGGCGATCTCGCGGAACAGGGCCGGCAGGTAGCGCAGCGCCCCCAGGCGCTCGCCGAGGCGGGCGATCCGAACGCTCACCGGCGGCCGACCCGGGTGGATTGCCTGTCGACGGCCGGGCTCGGGTGGCCTTCGTCCGATTGGCCGACGGGTAGAGAGCGCATTATCTGAGGCCTGAAGAGTGTAATTTCATCGTCGAGTGACGCGTGCTGAGCGGCCCTGCAATCCTGCGTATTTCGGTCTTACTGATCTTGGCCGGCATCCTGGCGGCGCTGGTGCAGTTCCTGCTGCCGAACCCGCCGCCCGCGCCGATCCCGGCCCCCGTGGCCGAGGCGCCGGCCGAGCCCGTCCCGGCGGAGCAGACCGCGCCCCCGCGGACCCCGGAGCCTGCCCCCAGGCCTGCCGCGCCGCCCCCGGAGGCGGTGCCCGCGCGTCCCGCCCAGATGCCGTCCGACGCCCTCGCCTTCCCGAACGAGCCCGTGCCGGTCCAGCAGGGCCAGGCCGAGATCGACCGGGCCGAGGAGTCTGCCGGCCCCCGGGCCCTGGCCCTCCTCGACCTCAACACCGCCTCGGCGGCCGACCTCAACAAGCTCCGGGGCGGCGGCGCGATCGGCCGGGCGATCATCGCCAAGCGCCCCTACGCCTCCGTGGACCAGCTCCTGTCGAAGCGCGTCCTCAGCCGGGCGGTCTATGAGAAGATCAAGGATCAGGTGACGGTGCGGTGAGGCGCGCCCGCGATGTCTCGGCTGAGCGCCGTCGTCGCGAGCGCAGCGAAGCGACCCAGGGCCGCGCGCGATCTCACGACGTGGCGCCTCACTGGGTTGCTTCGCTGCGCTCGCAATGACGATGAGGCTGCGGCCCTCCCAAACCGTCGCTCCATCCTAAGATGCCGCGCATTGGCCCCGAAGGTGGGCTCCTTCGGTGGCTTCGCTGCGCTGCGCCGCCTCAAGATGAGGTCGTGGATGGGATAGGCGCGGGGCCAAAAAGCCTCAGAGCTTCGTCCCAAAAATCTCCGCCACCTGCGGGATGTCCTTGTCGCCCCGGCCCGACATGTTGAGCACCATCAGGTGATCGGCCGGGCGCTGGGGCGCGATGTCCAGCACCTTGGACAGGGCGTGGGCCGGCTCGAGGGCCGGGATGATGCCCTCCAGCATCGAGCAGAGCTTGAACGCCTCCAGGGTCTCGGAATCGGTGGCCGAGAGGTACTTCACGCGGCCCATCTCGTGCAGCCAGGCGTGCTCGGGGCCGATGCCGGGATAGTCGAGGCCGGCCGAGATCGAGTGCGCGTCGGAGATCTGCCCGTCCGCGTCCATCAGCAGGTAGGTGCGGTTGCCGTGCAGCACCCCGGGCTTGCCGCCGGTGAGCGAGGCGGCGTGCAGGCCGGAGCCCACGCCGTGACCGGCGGCCTCGACCCCGAAGATCTCGACCTCGCGGTCGTCCAGGAACGGGTGGAACAGCCCCATGGCGTTGGAGCCGCCGCCGATGCAGGCGATCAGCGAATCCGGCAGGCGGCCCTCCTGCGCGATCATCTGCTCCCGGGTCTCGCGCCCGATCACCGACTGGAAGTCGCGGACCATGGCCGGGTACGGGTGCGGGCCGGCCACCGTGCCGATGCAGTAGAACGTGTCGGCGACGTTGGTGACCCAATCGCGCAGGGCCTCGTTCATCGCGTCCTTGAGGGTCTTGGTGCCGGATTCCACCGGGATCACCTCGGCGCCGAGCATCTTCATCCGGAAGACGTTGGGCGCCTGCCGGGCGACGTCGACCGCGCCCATGTAGACCACGCATTTCAGGCCGAACCGCGCGCACAGCGTCGCGGTGGCGACGCCGTGCTGGCCGGCGCCAGTCTCGGCGATGATCCGCGGCTTGCCCATGCGGCGGGCCAGCAGGATCTGGCCGAGCACGTTGTTCACCTTGTGGGAGCCGGTATGGTTCAGCTCCTCGCGCTTGAAATAGACCTTGGCGCCCTGCCCGGCCGGCGCCTGGGCGCGCAGGTGCTCGGTGAGGCGCTCGGCGTAGTAGAGCGGGCTCGGCCGGCCGATATAGTGGGTGCCGTAGCTCGCCATGTCGGCCGCGAAGGCCGGATCGGCCTTGGCGGCCTCGTAGGCCGCCTCCAGCTCGAG
The DNA here is from genome assembly GCF_000272495.1 of Methylobacterium sp. GXF4. Classification (NCBI taxonomy): domain Bacteria; kingdom Pseudomonadati; phylum Pseudomonadota; class Alphaproteobacteria; order Hyphomicrobiales; family Methylobacteriaceae; genus Methylobacterium; species Methylobacterium sp. GXF4. Next base: position 260,085 of record NZ_AKFK01000050.1, read on the forward strand.
GATCAGCGGCATCAGGGTCTCGGCGACGAACCGGCCGCCGAAGATGCCGAAGCGGCCGCGCTCGTCGGGGCCGGTGCGGAAGGAATTCGGTTCGGGGGCGATGGTCACGGGGCAAGTCCTTCCGGACGCGAAGAGCGATCTGTTGCCGGGTGCCTAGACCCATGCGGGCGCCGCCGCAATGCGTCCTGGGGACCCGTAACCCCGGCACCCCGGAGAACGAACTCGCGGTCAGGTCTTGTGGATCGCCCAGTAGGACAATCATGGCTCACCGCGCCACGCTTCGCCCACTGCTCGGCGCCGCCATCGGGCTCGGCCAAGCTCCTTCCGCGTCTGCCGGCAGTTGCGAAAGTGGCGCCGGCAGCCCGCGTGGCCGTGGTCGCGGGCGGCTGCTCCTGGGACGTGAAGGGTGTGCTCCAGCACGTCGGCGGGGTGACCGGCGCGGTCTCGGTCTATGCCGGGGGGACGGCTGTCGACGCGGATGACAAGACCGTCAGCCGCGGCGGCACTGACCATGCCGAGGCGGTGGCGGTCACTTGAGATCCGGCTTCGATCCCCGCGGCCCGCCTTAGGCCCGATCGGCGGCCGCGCAGGCCGGCTCCGCACGACCGCGCACCGCCAAGCCGCACGGATAGGGCCGGTCCTGGGCGTCCGAGCAGGTCTGGTCGGCATCGGGCGCCGCGATGCCGTAGAGGCTGACGCGGTGTGGGCCGACCATGACGGTCCCGCCATCGAGCACCCGGGCCGGGCCACTCGGGGGCTCGGCCGCCCTGGCGGGGGCGTGCCAGGCGAGGCTGCCCAGCAGGAACGCTACCAGCAGTGGCAGCCGCGAGCGCCGGGTGGAGTCGTCGGGGCAGAGCACGATGCCGGCGAGGCCGGCGGCACAGGCGAGGAGGGCACCGAGGATCAGGGACATGGAGGCAACTCCGCAAGAGGACGGCCCGCCTTCTGACCGGATCCGGCCCCGCGACCCTGACGGCGCCTGTCAGCCTCCCGTCAGGCTGGGGGCGTCATGCCGTGCGGACGCGGGATGATTTCGCGCGCTCGGACCCCACTTGCCCCGCCATGGTCGAGCCCGTCTCCGCATGATCCAGCCCCCGTCGCGCCGCGCCGCGCTCCTGCTGCTCGCCGGCGCGGCCTGGCCGGCACGCGCCTCGGAGGATGCCGACCGCGCCCGCCGCGCCCTGGAGAAGGGCGAGATCCGCCCCCTCGACGAGGTCCTGCGGGCCGCCCGCGCGGCGGTGCCGGGGGACGTGGTGGCGGTCGATCTGAAGCGCGACGACGGGCAGTGGCTGTACAAGCTGCGCATCCTGGGCGCCGACGGGAAGCGCCGCTCCGTCAAGGTCGATGCCGGCTCGCTCAAGATCCTGGACGAGGACGACGATGATTGAGCCCGGGAGCCGGCCGTGCGCGTCCTAGTGGTCGAGGACGAGCCGCGCATCGCCGCGGACGTGAAAGCCGGGCTGGAACAGGCCGGTTACGTCGCCGACCTGGTCGCGGACGGCGAGGCCGCGTGGTTCCGCGCCGAGACCGAGCCCTACGACGCCATGGTGCTCGATCTCGGCCTGCCGCGCCTCGACGGGCTCGGCGTGTTGCGCCGGCTGCGGGCGGCGGAGGTGGCGCTGCCGGTCCTGATCCTCACCGCCCGGGACGGCTGGCGCGAGCGGGTCGAAGGCATCGATGCCGGCGCCGACGATTACCTCGTCAAGCCGTTCCGCATGGAGGAGCTGGTCGCGCGCCTGCGGGCGATCCTGCGGCGCACCGCCGGGCACGCCTCGCCGGTGCTGCGGGCCGGGGATGTGGAGCTCGACACCCGCAGCCGGGCGGTGAGCGTCGCGGGACGGCCCACCGAGTTGACCGCCCTCGAATACCGGCTCCTGGCCTTCCTGCTGCACCGGCAGGGCCAGGTCGTGCCGGCGGGCGAGGTCCTGGACCATCTCCACGGGGTCGGCACCGAGCGGGAGGCCAACGCGCTGGAGGCGCTCCTGACCCGCCTGCGCCGCAAGCTCGGGCCCGGGGTGATCGAGACCCGCCGGGGCCAGGGCTACCGCGTCGCGGACGCGCCGTGAGGCGCGACTCCCTGCGGCTGCGGCTGGGGCTCGCGGCGGCGGCGCTGATCGCACTCGCCCTGCTGCTCGCCGGCGCCGGACTCACCGTGATCCTCGACCGGGTGCTCGATGCCCGCACCGCCGACGAGCTCGACCGGACCGCCAAGCTGATCGCCGGACGGGTCGGGTTCGCGCCGGACGGGCGCCCGACCATCTCCCGGGAGCCGCCGGACTCGCGCTTCTCCACGCCCTATGGCGGCCTGTACTGGCAGGTCGAGGCGGGAAGCGAGGTCCTGCGCTCGCGCTCCCTCTGGGACAAGCGCCTCGATCTGGGGCCGGGCGCCGGGGACGCCCCCGCCACCGTCGAGGCCACCGGCCCGGATGGCGGCCGGCTGATCGCGGTCGTCCGCCCCCTCGAGATCGGCCCGCGGGGTGCCGAGACCGGGCTGCGGGTGATCGTGGCCGAGGACCGGCGCGGCCTGGCCGCCAGCCGAGCCACGTTCCTACGCCTGCTGGTCCCGGCGCTCGCCGCCCTGTTCGTGGTGCTGACCCTCGCCCTGTGGCTGTTCGTGCACCGGGCGCTGGCGCCGTTCCGGGTGCTGCAGCAGGATCTCGGCGCCGTCCATGCCGGCACGCGGACCCGGCTGCCGGAGCAGTTCCCCGACGAGGTCCGGCCGCTGGTTACCGACCTCAACCGGCTGCTCGACGCGCAGGAGCGCGCCCTGGTCCGGGCTCGCGCTGCGGCCGCCGACATGGCCCACGGCCTCAAGACCCCGCTCGCCGTGCTCGACGCCCTGGCGCGCCGGACCGGGCCGGCCGATCCCGGCCTGTCGGGGGAGATCGCCGAGCAGGCCCGGGCGATGGCAGGCCAGGTCGAGCGCGCGCTCGCCCGGGCCCGGATCGCGGCGGCCGGCGACCTGCGGCGGCGGACCTGCCGGGTCGCCCCGGTGGCCGAGCGCCTGGTCGCCACCATGCGCCGGCTGCCGGAGGGGGATTCGCTGGCCTGGGAGGTCGCCGTGCCGGACGGGCTCGCCTATCCGGGCGACGAGGGCGAGCTGATGGAGGTGCTGGGCAACCTCCTCGACAACGCCCGCAAATGGGCGCACCGGCGGGTCCGGGGGGGCGGG